>CAISLL010000020.1 GCA_903886165.1 uncultured beta proteobacterium
GCCGGCAGGCATGGCGATGCTGTCCATGGCGGTCCTGATGTCTGCCGATACCTCTCCGGCCGAGCGGCCAGACACGTTGCCGGTAATCGCCACTTCGCGTGTCAGGTCGCGCCGGTTGATCTGGTTGCTGCCGGTGGACTCGGCCACGCGGGCCACCTGGTCGAGCCGCACCAGGCGCAGGCTGCCGTCACCTTGCTGCACCACGGTGAAGGGCAGGGCGTTCAGGTCTTGCACCTGATTGCGTGAATGCGGCGACAGGCGAACGTTCACGTCGTAGGTCTGGTCATCTGATGCGCGCCAGTTGCCCACAGTCTGGCCGGCGACTAGGGTGCGCAAGCTGGCACCGATTTGTGCCACGCTCAAACCCAGGTCTGAGGCCACATCTCGTCTGACCTGCACGTCCAGCGTCGGTTTGTCGGGTTTCAGACTGGAGTCCACATCCACCAGGCCCGGCACGGTGCGAATTTTTTCCAGTGCCAGCGCATTTAGCCGCGACAGTTCGCCCATGTCGGCCCCCTGAATGGAAAACGCGATCTGCTTTTGTCCACCCACCGGGTCAAGCAAGCCGACATGGGTGACGGTGATGCCAGGCACCTCGCGAAGACGCTGGCGCAACACCTTTGACATCTCGTCCACACTGCGCGTGCGTTGTTTGCGGTCAACCAGGCGGATGTAAATGCTGGCGTACATCTTGCCCTGCGCGTTGCCGGTATTGATGGTGGTCAGGGTGTAGTTGACCTCGGGAAAGGCGCGAATGATGCCTTCGACCTGGCGCGCGCGCGCTTCTGTCACTTCCAGTGACGAGCCGACCGGGGTGTGGAATGTCAGGTTGGTTTCTGAAAAGTCTGACTTGGGCACAAACTCGGTGCCCAACAATGGCACCATGAAGAGGCTGCTGACGAAAATCACCACGGCCAGGACAACCGTGCCCAGCTTGTGCGCCAATGCCCAGCGCAAAATGCGCTGATACACATCCACCAGTGCGTCGGTGCCCGAATCAAACAACGCGGTGACGCGGCCAATGCTCTTGTCATACAGCGATGTCGGCGCTTGGTGCTTGCCATGGGCTTCGATGCTGGGGTCGTGCCAGATGCTGGAGAGCATGGGGTCAAGTGTGAAACTGACAAACATCGAAATCAGCACCGCCGCCACAATCGTCAAGCCGAATTCATGGAAAAACTTGCCGATGATGCCGCCCATGAAACCAATCGGCAAAAACACCGCCACGATGGACAAGGTGGTGGCAAACACCGCCAAGCCAATTTCACGGGTGCCGTCCATCGACGCCTGGTAAGCGCTTTTGCCCATTTGCACATGGCGCACGATGTTTTCGCGCACCACAATCGCGTCGTCAATCAGCAGGCCGACACACAGGCTAAGCGCCATCATGGTGATCATGTTGACGGTAAAGCCCAGCAGGTTCATGAAGAAAAAAGTGCCGATCAATGCAATTGGCAGGGTCAGGCCGGTGATGACCGTGGAGCGCCATGAATTCAAAAACAAAAACACAATCAGCACGGTGAGAAGCGCGCCCTCGAAAAGGGTTTGCCGCACGTTAGCCACCGACACGCGGATTTGCCGCGAACCATCGGTGATTTGGGCCAACTTGATGCCGGGTGGCAACTGTTTTTGCAACTCTGCCAGGGTCTTGTTGAGGCCATCCACCACCGCGATGGTGTTTTCGTCCTGCGATTTCTGCACGTTCAGCAACAATGTGCGCTGGCCGTTGTAAAGCGCCAGGCTTTCAATTTCCTGGGCGCCGTCCTTCACCTCGGCCACCTGATCCACCCGCACCGGCACGCCATTTTTGCGGGTGATGATGATGCGCCCAAAGTCTTCCGGGCGCTGCACCCGCGCGGCGATCTGGATCACCCGCTCTTGTGCGCTGGAGCGGATGCTGCCCACCGGGTAGTCCTGACTTTCATTGCGCACGGCGCTGGCCACCTGTTCGGGCGTGATGCCTAGCGAAGCCAGCGCCTGCGGATTCAGGTAGATGTTGATTTCGCGCTTGCTGCCGCCCACGAGCGCCACCGAGCCGACGCCGCGCACGTTCTCAAGGCGCTTTTTCAGGCTTTGCTCGGCCCAGTTCGTGAGCTCGACGGCGCTCGAACCCTGCCCGCTGACGCCATCTGGCAACGCCGCCACCGACCAGATGGCCCGACTTGATGGGTCAAACCGCAGCACGCGTGGCTCCTTGACTTCATCACGCAGGGTGGGGCGGATGGACGCCACTTTCTCACGTACATCGTCGGCGGCTTTGCGCCCATCCATGTGCAGGCCAAATTCGATGATGACGACTGACTGACCTTCATAGGAACGCGAGGTGAGGGCATTGATGCCTGCGATGGCGTTCACGCCCTCTTCAATTTTTCTGGTGACTTCGCTTTCGATGATTTCAGGCGATGCGCCGGGGTAATCAGTGCTGATCACCACCACCGGAAAATCGATGTTGGGAAACTGGTCAACCTGCAATCTCTGGATGGAAAAGAGCCCCAGTACCACCAGGGCCAGCATCACCATGGTGGCAAACACCGGGTTGCCCAGACTGACGCGGGTGAACCACATCTAGTTGACTCCCTGGGCAGGCAGGGCAGTGGTCACCAGAGTGCCCGGGCGAAGGCTGCCGACAGTGCCGTCGATCACCACGCTGCCCTCTGGCAAACCTGTGACCGCCACCCTTGACGCACCGGCTGCGTCACCGCGTGGCCCCAGCGTCACGTTCACATGCTGCACCCGGTTGTCACGCACCATCTGCACGTAAGGCTGCGGCTTGTCGGTGCGCACGGCGCTCAGGGGCAGGGTCAGTGCGTTGATGGTTCCCACGTGCAGGGTGCCTTGGGCAAACAGGCCATGGCGCAGGTGGGCTTCTGGTGTCAGCTGCAAATAGGCCAGCACGGCACGGCTGGTGGCAGCAGGGTTGATACGGACGACCTTCGCCTGAATGGTGTCGGCCGAGCCGTCCAGCGAGAGCAGGGCCATCTGGCCGATTTTGACTTTCAGTGAGTCCGCAGCGTTCAGGCTGGCTTCCAGCTCCAACTGGCGATTGTCAATGATCTCCAGCACACGCGTATCCACCGCCACACGTTCACCACCTTGCACCATACGCTGAGAAATCTGCCCGGCAATCGGTGCGCGCAACACGGTGTCATCCAGTGTCTTGGTGGCCAGGTCGGCACCCGACTGTGCAGCGGCAAAATTTGCCTTGGCCGCGGCCAGGTTGGCTTGTGAGGATTCGAGTGCGGTGCTGGAAATAAAGCCCTGCGCCACCAGCGCCCGGTTGTTGTCAAAACTGCGCTCGGCAATGTCAACTTGCGCCTGGGCCGCCGCTGCCTGCTGGCCTGCCTGGCGCACACGGGCATTTGATTCGGTGGGGTCAATGCGGGCCAGCACCTGGCCGGCACGCACGCTATCGCCTTCCCGCACGGTGAGGTTTTGCAGCTCACCCGGGACGCGGGCCTTGACCCATGCGGTGTTTGCAGCCTTGACCGGGCCTGAAATGGACACGCCTTGTTCCAGCTCTAGTGTTTTAACCAGGACCAGATCACCGGCCGTCAGCGCCATGCTGATCTCTGTCTTTTGTGCCGCATGCTGGGCGTCCAGTGCGGCCTGGCGGGATTTTCTGGCAGACAGTGTGCGAACAGTGCCTGCGGCCAGCAAGGCCAGCACCAGGCCGGTGGTGGCCCATTTCATCCAGGGTTTCATGTCGGGTGAGATTGGTTGGAGGTGAGTGAATGGGGTGTTTCGGCACCGAAGCCGTGCATCAGCATGTCAAGTTGTGCGTTCAGGTATTTCTGCGGGTCAAGCGGCTGGTGGTTGGTGCAGCAACTGCCCAATGAATGTCGCCACATTGCCAGAAACAGCATGGGTGCCAGCACCAGGTAGACACCGTAGGTAATGTCCATGGGGCGGAACTCAGCGCTTGCCACTCCGCGTTGCAGGATGCGCTCGATCAGGGTGTTGCCAGGCTGAATCACCTCGGTCTGATAGAACTTGGCCAGTTCCGGGAAGTTGTGGGCCTCGCTCATCATGAGTTTGGGAATGCCGCTGGCCTTGGTGGAGCCAATGCGCTCCCACCAGTTGAACAGGCAATAACGCAACATGTCGCGGGTGCTGCCTTCAAAGCGTTCAATCTCGTCGTTCCATTGCGCAAATCGACCCGAAAGGTTCTCGCGTACCACCGCCTTGAAGAGTTCTTCCTTGCTGGAAAAATACAGAAATAGCGTGCCTTTGGACACCCCGGCGCGCTGTGCCACTTCTTCCACCCGGGTTGCCGCGTACCCTTTTTCCACAAACAGGTCCAGCGCTGCGGCCAGCAACTCCCCGGGGCGGGCATCTTTGCGGCGTGACCGGCGTATGGGGCCATCGGCTTGCGTGCGAGGTAGCGTGTCGGAATCGGGCATGAAGTTAATGACTGACAGGTTATTAGTCTATCTTTGGGTGCTCCTATTGTCAATCGGAAGGTCTACGCTTAAAGGCTTGCAATTATCAGGATGAAAGATTTTGGCTAGGATGAAATCCTTGCCCGAATTGGAAGCATTTCTTGAAAGGAACCACCACATGAACCCAAACCATCAGACCATTACCCTGGGTGGAGGCTGCTTCTGGTGTACAGAAGCGGTGTTTGTGCGTGTGAACGGTGTGCTGGATGTGGAGTCAGGCTATTGCAACGGGCAGATCATTGACCCCGGCTACGAGCAGGTGTGCAGCGGGCGCACCGGCCATGCCGAGGTGGTCAAGCTGGTTTACGACCCGGCGCGGGTCAGCACCCGCGAGCTGCTGGAAATTTTCTTTGTGATCCACGACCCGACCACGCTGAACGCCCAGGGCAATGACCAGGGCACGCAATACCGCAGCGGCATTTACTTCAGCACACCGGATCAGCAAGAAGTGGCACTGGCGGTGATTGAAGAACTCAAGCAAAGTGGTGTGTACTCACGACCCATCGTCACCGAGGTGCTGCCGCAAGCCAACTATTGGTCGGCCGAGTCCTATCACCAGGATTTCTTTGCGAGCAACCCGGCTCATGGGTATTGCATGGCAGTGGCGGCGCCTAAAGTGGCCAAGTTTCGCAAGACATTCGCACGTTTGGCGCACGACTGATTTTTGAAACGTCAACCTTTGCGTTTCCTCGCCGCAGGTTTGGCTTTCTTGGCAACTGCGACCGATGGGGTCGGTGTTGCAGGCGTGTCCAGTGATTCGGTGAGTTTGCGCGCCAGGGCGATTACCCGCTGCGGGTCTGCACCCAGTGTGCCCATCAGGAACTCGATGATTTCCGAGCGCGGGTTGGCCAGAGTGGGTTCAATCATCATCACAGCCGCCGATATCGCCAGTGCATTTTCGCGGCTGGAAGGCGTGGGCAACAGTTGCTCCAGCGCGTTCAGGGCTTCAATGGGGGCTACCGCCGTGATGCGTGCCTGCTCCTTGAGCAAGCGGATCCAATCGGTCGGTTGCGCGCCTTCATGCGTCTTGTCCGGCAACTGCGCCAGCAGGCGCGCCAAACGCAAGCTGCGCCGCTCGAAACTGCCCACCGACACCATGCCCGCCAACACAATGCGGCAAACTGCCTCGGCAAAACCACCCTCAGTGATTTGCAGCAATGCCGACTCCCGAAAACTTTCCAGTTCTCTCTCTGCCCGCGCAGAGGCCACGTCTGCATCAGACACATCGGGCTTGATCCAGGCACCCAGGCCCTGGGGACCGAACATCTGGCGTGTGGACTCGACAGTCTGGGCGTCACGCTTGTCGCGGAACTGGTTGAGGGCATCGCTGATGCGCCGTGCCATGTCTTGTTCGATTTTTTTCAACGGGTGGTCGTCCGCCAACTCAACCCGATGCCTGCGCGCCAGTTTGGCCTGTTCCCGAATGACACCGGCCAGCGGGAACTGGTCAGAAAAGAGCTGGCGCTGCATGCGCATACTGTTGAGCTTGCCCATGGCATCACCGACCTCGCGCGTGGCCATCAGCTTCACCCAGGGCCTGACCCAGGTTTTGTAAAAGGCGGCATTGGCTTCGGACACCTTGCTGATGGTAGAAAACATCGCTTCTTCTTCGCGGCCTTCAGGGTTGAGCGCCACGATGTCCGCCATGGTGCGGTATTCGTAATGCACGGTGTAGTCACCCGGCTCAAGTTCTTTCCAGCGCATGTGGTCAAGACCTGCCTTGGGCTTGAGCTTCATCTCATACAGGCCCGGCGGCAGACTTTCGATCACGTCCAGCGAGGTGACCAACTGGTCGTGTTCTTTGCGCGCGACGTCGCCTCCGACAAAAATACCCAGGTGCCCCACGCTTTCATGCAACACATAAATGATGGTGCGTCCGGCGGCGGCAATGGCGCGTTCGTCGCCCCACGTGTCAATGATCCAGTTCAGGGCTTGCGGCGGCGGCGTGATGTTGTCACCCCAGGAGGCAAACACCACCACTGGTGCGGTGATTTGGCGCAGGTCAATGGTCTGGCCGCCCTCATTCATGGTGCCGCGCGCCAAGCGGTTGCCGACAAACAGGTTTTCCACAATCGATTCGATCTCGCTGCCTGTCATGCGGAAATAGCCACCCCACCAGCGCTCGAACTCAAGGAAGCGCTCGGATTCGGTGTCCACCGATGCCCACAGGTTGTAATATTTGTTCCACAAGGTGTTGGCCGGGTTCAGCTTCTCAAAATTTTCTACCAGGTGCACACCATCAAAGCGGTCTGCGCCAAGGTCACCGGTGAGGGATGCCAGCCACGACCCGCCCAGCGACGCACCTGCGTATCGCATCGGGTTCAGCTTGGAACTGCCAGCCCAGTACGACACCGGCGCACCCATGATCATCAGGGGGCCAAACAACTCGGGGCGGGTGGCGTTGAGGGCCATCATGGCCCAGCCCGCCTGGCAGTTGCCAATGACCACCGGTTTGGCACGGCTCTGCGGGTGTCGGGCGATCACCGCTTCAAGAAACTGCGCTTCGGCATGCATCACGGTGGTCAGGGTCTGTCCGTCCTGGGGTTCTGGCCGGAAGGTGACAAAGTAGACCGTGTGGCCGGCGCGCATCGCCATGCCGACTTCGGAATCCAGCTTGAAGCCGCCAATGCCCGGGCCGTGGCCGGCGCGCGGGTCCACCACCACGACCGGGCGGGCCTGTGGATTGACCGCGTATTCGGGTGGGGGCACCAACCGCAACAGCGCGTAATTACAGGGCTCGGCCAGCGTGCCGCCGTCCAGCACCACCTCATGCTCGAATTTCAGCAGCGGTGGCGTGCCCTGGTCCAAGTGTTCAAGGTAGTTGTTGCCTCGGTCAAGCAACGTGTCGAGGAATAAAAATGTGCGCTGCAGAGCGTCGGTGAAGTAATCCTGGCTTGTGGCGGTGGATTCGGCGCTGTTGCTTGGAGTGGCAGTCATGTGGTCGCCTTGGTGCTAGGTGGTGTGAGGCCGGCTGGCATGATAAACCCGGCGTGTTTTATTGGAGAAGTCTGGCGGCTGTAAATTCGCTCAAATCTTGATCTAGAGCAAGTCGGGCTCATTTCGTGGGCGGGTGAGTTACTTGGCGCAGAGATAATCAAACTTATTCATTGCAGCGCCCAAGCGCCCATCCCTATGGAACTCAAAAGCCTGATTGACCAGCCCGGCAAATTGCCGACCATTCCCAAAGTTGCCCAGCAGCTCATTGCCAGTTTCAGCTCGGAGGATGTGTCAGTCACTGAGATCGCCAGCCAGCTCACCGCTGACCCGGCGCTAAGTGCCAAGCTGCTGCGCCTGGCCAATTCGGCTTACTTTCATGTGTCGCGCACCATTGGCACGGTGGAGTCGGCGCTGCAAATGCTCGGTTTTGTGATGGTTCGCAACCTGGTGCTGGGCAACAGCGTGGCCGGCGCCTTCAAAAACGTGCAGGGCATCGACCTGAAGCAGTTTTGGCGCTACAACCTTTACACCGCCTGTTCGGCGCGCTGGCTGGCGCACCGGGCTGATTTCAACTCTGACCTGGTCTTCACGCTAGGACTGATGCACGGCATCGGGCAGCTTCAGATGCATGCCGTGATGCCGCATGACATGGCACCGCTGGACAAACAGATGAACGTGCTCGATGCCGGACGAGCCGAGCTGGAGCTGCAAACCTTTGGTTTTCACCATGTCCAGGTGTCTGCGGAGTTGGCGCGCGTCTGGAACTTTCCGCAGCCCTTGATTGATGCCCTGCGCCAAGTCGCGCAGCCGCTGGCC
>CAISLL010000021.1 GCA_903886165.1 uncultured beta proteobacterium
CAGACGCTGATCGACAACAGCAGCGCTGTAATCCAGTACCAATGTGTGTCGCCTGAAATCTCGAACCCGGCCAAGCTCATGGCCGGCACCGGCATGCCGTCTGGCCCACCGGTCCAAGCTGCTTCAGTGCGAATCACAATGTTGATGATGATGCCCAGGCCCAGCGTGGCCATGGCTAGGTAGTGGCCCTTGAGCTTGAAGATGGGCCGCGCCACGATGGCAGCCAGCAACCCGGCGGCGATCGCGCCCGCCAGCAGTGCCAACACCGGGTGCCAGCCCAGATGCGTTGGCAAAATCGCCGAGGCATAAGCGCCAATACCCAGAAATCCGGCATGGCCCAGGCTGATCTGACCGGCAAAACCAATCAGCAGGTTCAAGCCCAGCACAATCACGGCGTTGATCGCCATGCGAATCGCCAGGTCGACATAAAAACTGTTGGGCAACACAAAGGGCAGCACCAGCAGCACCGCCATGATGATGTACAGACCAACGTACTGATTTTTCTTCATGGTCAGACCCGATCAGTGGATTTGCCGCCAAACAGGCCGCGCGGCATGAAGAACAGAATCAGCAGGATCAGCACAAATGGGATGGCGTCCTTGTAAGCCGACGAGATATAACCGGCGCCCATGGCTTCCAGGATACCTACCAGCAAACCACCCACCACTGCGCCCAGGCCGTTGCCCAATCCACCAACAACGGCCGCCACAAAGCCCTTTAGCCCGAGCATGATGCCGACGTCATACGAGGTGAGCGTGATTGGTGTGACGAGAATGCCGCCCAATGCGCCCAGCGCTGCTGACATGGCAAAGCTCAAAAACAGCACCCAATTGGTGTTGATGCCCACCAGCTCGGCGGCGACCCGGTTGTAAGACGTAGCCAACATGGCCTTGCCGTGCAGGGTGCGGTTAAAAAAGTACCACAACGCAACCACCACGATGGCCGTGACACCGAGTACCCACAGGCTTTGTGGCATCAGGGTGGCACCCATGATCTGGATCGGCACATCGCCAGAGAAGGCTGGCAGGCTGAAGGTGCCCTTGCCCAGCCAGACCTGAACCAGGCCACGAATCACCAGCGAGGCACCAATGGTGATGATGATCAACGTGACCGACTCGGCGCCCTTGACCGGCTCAATGGCCAGTTTTTCCACCACGATGCCCACGAGGGCCGGCACCAGGATCGCCAGGACGAGTGCCACCGGCAAAGGCATGCCACCCTGGGTAAAAAACACCGCCAGCATGCCGCCAAGCATGATGAATTCACCCTGCGCAAAGTTGATGACGTTGCTGGCGTTGTAGATCAAGGTAAAGCCCAAGGCGGCCAACGCATAGGTGGCCCCCACGGTCACGCCGGAGAAAAGGAATTGCAGAAATTCGGCCAGCATCAGGCGCTCCTGGCGGCGAAGTTGAAAGTCCCCTGCGGGGTTGGACGGTTCGGCATGCAGTGTCTCCTGTGTTTGGAACCCATTTTTTGGATTCATTTTTTAATGACTAGATTCTGAAATATAGAACTGATTCTGTCAATTTATAATTGTGAATTTATTTGGTGATCTGGCAACCGCAAATTGACAACCAAGCATGGCCAGGTCGATTGACCGGTGGCCAAGGGCGTGCAATTCACATTTAGGAAAAAATACCCAGTGCATTATTTGGGGTTAGAACCCCAATGACGGCTTACTTTCATCATCCAAGGCGTCGCATCAGATTTATATTTGGATGGCTTACTGCTCTATTGACTGCTTCTCACGCCGCGCACAGGCAATTTCACCAGGGAAAATCCCTGATTGAAACTGGCACGAGTCACCAGGGTGTACTTGAAATTGGCACCGGCAAAGGCTGCACCTGCACCGGCAAGGGCCAGCAAAAGTGCCTGGACTGTGCCATGTGTCAAAACGGCGCTGGCGGCGAGCAGCAGCAATGGGGCGATGGTGCCGCTGATAAGCAGCATGCGTCCGGCCTGATTGAGTGCAGCGCGTGCACGCGGCGCCATGCTGGACTCAACCGCACGGCGGTAGTTCAGCCAAAGCACCAACCTTGCCACCAGCAGCAACGCGAACAGGCCGAGCACAACGCTGGTCACCGCGCCGTGCCACTGTCCCAGCAGGAGAAAAACGCCACACCCTTCGCACAGCCCGGTGCTGAACATGAGCGGTATGAGTTGCCTGGAACGCCAGGCTGGAATGCCCTTTGTCGCCGGTAGCATGCGGCTTTGGCAGTACAGAAAGAGCAGGGCGAGTGCGCCGGTTACCCAGATCAGGCCGCCCACGTTCAAGAGCGCCAGAAGGCCGGACGGAAACAGCAACAGCGCAACAAAGGCTTCACGTGACATCCAGGAGGTGCGCGGGTTGATAAACACGTTCAGTGCCCGCAGCGGCCGACCGATCTCAAGCCAGACACACAGCAGCCCCAGCCCGATCAGGGCCAGCGACAACAGCAGCATCCCGTTGGCGGCTGACGCTGCGCTGCCGTTGGGCGCGACAAACAATGCACTGATGACCAGCAGGCCGGTTCCGGCACCGCCACCGATGAAATTGCCGGCAGCACGCCAGTCCCAGCTGGTCTGTTGCCATGGGTTGGGTCCGAAGCTCATGTGTCCGCCTTATCCCAGAGATAGTGAAAACCGGGCCCGGTACCGAGCTCTTCGTGCATGCGAAAACTCTGATTTTTCGCTAGCAATTGTGAAACGTTGCTTTGTGGGTCATCCAGGTCACCAAAGGCCAGGGCCTCGGCAATGCAGGCATTGACACAGGCAGGGGTGGCAGCCGGATCAATTCCCGGCGTCAGCCCTTGCGCCAGACCAGCATCAATCCGGTCAACACAAAATGTGCACTTGGTGGCCACTGCCAGCCGAGCTTCGTCATGCCGTTTGGCTTCGTTTTCAGTGGGCTTGCCATAGGCAAAACTGGCCCGCTGCGTTTTGTAACGCGCCTGATACGGGCAGGCGACCGCACAGTAGGCGCAGCCGATGCACACATCGTAGTCGATGGTGACAATGCCATCGGCCCGCTTTTTGGTGGCCGTCGTTGGGCATACCTCCATGCATGGCGGGTCTTCGCAGTGCTGGCAACCCACCGGCACAAAGACGCGCTTGACGGCCGGGAATTCGCCAAACTCCATGTCAATGACGCGGCGCCATTGCACGCCGGGTGGTGTGGCATTGGTGTGTTTGCAGGCGGCCGTGCAGGTCTGGCAACCCACACAGCGTCGCAAGTCGGCGGTCATGGCCCAGCGTGTCATGCGCGTACTCCGGTGGTGTTAAGAATCAGGTTCACGCGCACGATGTCAGCGCTTGAACCAGTTGAATCAGTCAGCGCGACCGACATGGGAGTAAGGGCATTCATGCTGGGTACCCCAGAGTCCTTGGCGAAGGGTGTAGCCCAGTGATCGAACTGCCCGATCAAAAGCAGCGTGTCGGGCCGGATGCCCTGACGCAGCACGGCCTTGCCATGCACACTGCGAATCGGGGTCGAAATCGTCACCTCGTCGCCGTCTTCGATGCCGAGCTGTTGCGCCCGTGCGGTGTTGATGATGACACCCCGGTGACCGGCAATGTTGTCGGCCACCTCCTTGATCATCTGCATGCCGACATTGCCGCCCCAGGCGTACTGCATGCTGCGTGCAGTCAGCATCCAGAAGGGAAAGTCAGCAACTTTTCCGCCTTTGACCAGTGTCTTGGCCAGCTCAGCTGTCCATAACTCGCTGAAATCCTTGGCGACCGGCAGCGCCTGGTACTCGTGCAATTGTTCATCCCACCAATGCATGTCATGTTCGTGCAGGCGGCGGCCCAGTTCAGCGCCCACGCGTTGCAGGCGCTCCTGATAGGGCAACTCAAACCGCAGGTTCTGCCGGGCCAGCGTCGGGTACAGATACCAGTCGGACTGGGGGAACGGTTTGGTCGCCAGGCCGTGCTCTTTCCACCACGCCAGGTCATGCACTTCGGCGCCCTTGCTGAGCTCGGCACTGGCCGAACGTCCGATGGCGTCCCAAATCTGATCGCGCGTATGGGCCACGTTGGTGGCGAGCGAGAAGTCGCCGAACTCGGTCTTGAGCGGCATGCCGGCAGCACCCTTGTTGATGGCTGCGTTGTACTTTTCCAGCAAGCCGGTACGCCTGGCCAATTCGGTGGCGATTTCGGTGAAATCACGGGCTTCGCCGCGCGCGGTGATGACCGGCTGGCGCAGCGCAAACCCTTGCTGGGTCCAAAACTGTTCGACAAACTTGGTTCCACCAACACGGATCAGTTGCAGGCTCTCCAGATCTGTGGCGTCGGGCAGCAGCACATCGGCGAAATGATTGGTTTCGTCGCGGGTGTAGGCGAACGCCACCACAAACGGAAAACGTGTCATCTTGACGCCGATGCCGTCGGTGTCCCAGAACGAAATCGCCGGGTTGGTGCGATAAACAAACCAGACATCGGGCAGGGTCACGCGTGGCAAGCCCTTGGGCGTCTCATCCAGGAACATCCAGGAAAAGTGGGTGGGCCCAAGCGCCTGGCTCCAGGGGCCGTCGGTGGCCAGCGGCACCATGGTGCGGTAGGCGTTGCGGATGTTGGGCTTGGGTGACCAGTGCGCCTTGTCGGTCGGGTTCAAGTGGCTGTACATGAAGCCGTCCTGACCTGGCTTGACACTGTCATGGCGTTGCGACATCGGGCGGTGCAGACGCACCGTGGTGCCCAAGGTGCCGCCTGGCACCTCCAGCCCGCCGACCAGCGCCGCCATCATGGTGCGGGCCCAGACGCATTCGTAGGCGCCCCAGCCGTTGGTCACGGTTTTGCCCAGGCTGATCGCGACCGGGCGAAACGGCATGGTCTTGCCATCCATCTCGACGGTCTGGCCGACACAGGCGTGGTCAATGAACTCATGGCCGATGCGGCGCATCGTGGCCGCTGGCACGTCGCACAGCTTCTCGGCCCACTCGGGCGAAAACGTGGCCATGTGTGCCACCAGCTTGCTGAAGGAGGTCTGCCCGCGCAGTGGGCCACTGCCCAGCACATCGCCGTCAGGCCCGTGTTCAACCGCGTCCACCACAAACTCACCCTCCAGCGCTTCCTGGATATCGGGGCTATCAAACGGCACGGCACGCTGGCTGATCAGATCAAACACCAGCGGCTTGCTGCTGGCCGGGTCGCGCAGGTAATAGCCGCCGTCACCGACCAGATAGGGCGAGGCCGTGCTGCGGGCCAGAAAGGCCACATCCAGCCGTTCACGTGGCACCTCGTGCAACAGCACGTGCATCAGGGCAAACAGGAAGGCCGGGTCGGTCTTGGGTTTGATCGGCACCCATTCGGCAGAACAGGCGCCGGTGATGGAAAGATGGGGCTCCACCTGCACCCGCTTCATGCCACGCACGCGTGCCTTGGAGTGGCGGGCCACGCCGACCACGCCGCCCGAGGCTTCCACGTTGGCACCGCAGGAGATCAGGTAGTTGGTCATCGGCGTATCGGGAGAAACCGTGAAGCCGCGGTGCCAATACTCGCCATAGAGGTGTTCGGAGTGGTAACACTTGACGCCCTGGCCCGATCCGAAGCCGAAATCGACCGAGCCCCAGGCGGAAAGAAAGGCCGGCATGGTGCCCATGTAGGACTGCGGCGTGCCGCCACCGCCCAGGCTCATGGCCACCCGTGGGTAGCCCGACTCGTCGGTCATGCCATCCGCGCGCACGCGCTCAAGCTTGGCCGTGATCAAATCAAGCGCTTCCTCCCATGAAATCGGCACAAAACCGGGATCCTCTTTGCGCCCTTTTTTGGGGTTGGTGCGCTTCATCGGGGTCAGTACACGGTTCGGGTTGTAGGTCTTCTGGACCAGTCCAAATGCCTTGACGCAGACCTTGCCGTTGCCCGGATGAACGCTGGCCGCGCAGAAATTGGGTTCGACCTCGGTCGCTACCCCTTGCTCCACCTTTACCGTGAGCAGGTCAGGACCGGCCACGCACTGGTAGCAGTAGGTGGGGACTTTGCGCACGTCCTTGGATTCAAGACTCATGGGGAATCCTTCAAATAATCACGTTAAGGTAGACATCGACTTTGCGGCCCGGGCGCTGCTTGCCGCCGCACGCTCCTGCAAGGTAGCCCAGCCGTCGTCGATCTCGGCCTGCAGGGTTTCAATGTCGGCACTTGCCATGTTCCGATAGCGTCGCTGCAAGGCCAGGTAGTCGGCCACCGGTCGGATCTTGGCGGTGTGATTGAGCGTGTAACGATGGCCGTCTTCAACCTCATACAGCGGAAAGGCGCCGGATTCCACCGCATAACGCGCCGTCTGCAGGCCGGCGTCGTCGGCGACACCCCAGCCGTCCATGCAGGGAATCAAAAGCGTGATGATGCGTGTGCCTTGCATCTGCTTGGCTTTTTCCACCTTGCGCAGCAGGTCCGGCAGATGGCCGACGCTGGCGGTTGCCACATAGGGAACCCGGTGCGCGGCCATGATCTCGGTGAGATTCTTCTTGCGTGATGTCTTGCCTGCAGGCGTCGATCCGGTGCGGGCGAAATGGGGCGTGGACGAGGACTTCTGCGCCCCGGTGTTCATGTAGCCCTCGTTGTCGAGGCAGAAGTAGATGATGTTTTCATTGCGCTCGGCGGCCGACGACAGACACTGAAAACCGATGTCGTAGGTGCCACCATCGCCCGCAAGAACAATCACCTGGGTATCGTGTTTGCCCTGGGCGTCGAGTGCGCGGCGCAAGCCGCTGGCGGCGGCGGCGCTGGATTCCAGCGTGGGTTGATACACCGGAATACGCAGCGAGCTGTAAGGCTGTGGTCCGGCAATGATGGCCATGCACGAGGGCGGAATCACCGCCATCGTCTTGGGCCCCATGGCGGTGAGCACATGGCGTACCGACAGGGCGTCGATGCAGCCCGGACAGGCGGCGTGCCCGGAGCACAGCATGGGTTCCTGGTTGGCTTGTTGAATCTGGATCATGGTGTTCACCTTACCCACTGCGACTCTGGCAGTGCTTCGTTTTGACGGGCCTGGTTGACGAACTCGACGATTTTTTGGGGCGGGACGTTAACGCCGCCAACGCCGGCCAGCAGGCCATGCATGCGGGGTCTGACTGCAACGTCATAGAGCGCGGCGCGCAGTTCCTGGTGCAACACGCCGCCATGGCCCGGCGAGTAGTTGCGGTCCAGCACGATGATGTCGTCCACCCCGCTCAGCGCCTCGCGCAGTCCAGCGATCGGCAAGGGCCGAAACAGACGCACCTTGACCAGACCCACCGCCTGGCCAACCGCGCGCATGGCATCGACGGCCTCGCGCGCAGTGCCGCACATGCTGCCCATGGTGACA
>CAISLL010000022.1 GCA_903886165.1 uncultured beta proteobacterium
CCCATGCTCAAAGTCGCGGCGGACAACGCCGGCGTCAAGTTTGAGCACGCCACCGGCTACAAACAAGCTGGGAACATGCGCACCTACGACAGCCGCACCTACGAAGGCGCCTACATGGCGGGTGTGATTGCCGGCAAGATGACCAAGAGCAATACCCTGGGTGTGGTGGCTTCCATCCCGATCCCTGAAGTGGTGCGCAACATCAACGCCTTCACGCTGGGTGCCCAGTCCAGCAACCCCAAGATCAAGACCAAAGTGGTGTGGGTGAACGGCTGGTTTGACCCGCCGAAAGAAACCGAAGCCGCCACCAGCCTGATCAATGGTGGCGCTGATGTGTTGTTCCAGAACACTGATTCTCCGGCTGTGCTCAAGACCGCTGAAGCCAAGGGCAAACGCGCCTTTGGCTGGGATTCCGACATGACGGCCTACGGTCCCAAGGCTCATCTGGCATCTGCCGTGATCAACTGGGGTCCGTACTACATCAAGGCCACCAAGGAAGCCCTCGATGGCAGCTGGAAGGGTGGCGGCGCTGAATGGTGGGGCGTGAAAGAAGGCGCGATTGACATCGTGAGCATCGCTGAAGACGTGCCAGCCGAGACCAAGGCCAAAGTGGAGGAGGTTAAAAAAGGTCTGGCAGACGGCAGCTTCGCCATCTGGAAGGGTCCCATCACCGACAACACCGGCAAGGTGCAGGTGGCCAAGGATGCCGTCGCCGACGACAAATTTTTGGGTGGCCTGAACTTCTTCGTGAAGGGTGTTGAAGGCAAGGTGCCTGGCGCCAAGTAAGGGTTTGGATGAGTGAAAAAATGCCGCCGTAAAGGCGGCTTTTTTTTGTGAGAAGTCAGGCTTGGCCCACACTTTTCATCGTCAATGTCAAGGGGTGCTTGTGCCGTCAGAAACGATTTCCGTGTGAGCCTGTCATAGTTGTTTACGATGACAATTTGATGAAAACCGATGACGAAAAAATGCATCAAACGAATTTAGTTCCGACTGTCGGTATTTTGGTTAAAGCAAGGTGGAAATGGCCGCCCGCGTAGGTTGCATGTGGTTAACATGTGCTTGTTTTCATTGACGCAGAGGTGCCAAATGACGAGGCGTTCGGACAATCTCGAAAGACTTTGCAACAAGCTGGAGCGGCGATTTGGTGGATCAGATTCTCTACTCTTGCAAGTCAAGACAGAACTTGAAATACACAGGTCTCACGGGCGCATGCAATCGTTGCGCCACGACTGGTCGAAGCCTTACGACGCATTTATCAAGGCCTGGAAGACAAAATTAGATCCCACCACAGAAACTTGAACATGCCTGCATGCGCCTCGGATGCAGCGCCATGACTGCATCGCTTGAGAAAGTGACAGATTTGCTGAAAAAGCAAAAGCGTGTCCAGGACATGGTCCATGGCCAGAATCTCCCGCGCCAGGCCATTGTCGAGACGCTGGTGCAGCGGCAGCATCTGGCTGAATTGCACAATCTGCTGGGTCAGTTGCCCGCCAGTGAGATCGGCGGTTTGCTCGACGGCTTGCCGTTGGAGGAAGCCGGTATGCTGTGGGCACAGATACCAGAGACCCGACAAAACGACGTGCTGTGGGAAATATCGGACGCGCGCAGGCAGTTGCTGGCTGGCGACCGGGAACCCGCGTTCGACGACAGCCAGATGAATGCCTTTGTGCTGGTGGACGGGCGGTTGAGACAAATTCCCATTGAAGGGCGAAAGGACCTTGAAGGCGTCAAGCCAATCTGGATTGACCTGCTGGGTGCCAGCAAAGCCGAGAGAAACTACGTGGGGGCGCATTTCGGTCTGACCTTGCCCGACCCGGATGCGGTGACCGACCTGGAGGTCAGTTCGCGCTACCTCATTGAGGAAAGTGGCGAAATTCACCTGCACTCCAATTTTTTGCTCGATCGTGAGGGCAATTCGCGCAGTGTGTCGGTCGCGTTTGTGTTGCACCAGGGCATCTTGTTTACCTTGCGCAATGAAGAGTTGCCGGTGTTTCGACTGCAGCGTCGCCGCGCCCGTACCCAACCCGGTTATGTGTCGGATTGCACAGATGTGTTGCTGGACCTGTATGGTGCCGATGTAGAGTATTCGGCGGATTCATTGGAAGACATCTACACCACCCTGGGCAAAGTCGGCCGCCAGGTCTTGAGCGAAGCCATCAGCGACAGGGAGGCAGCCACCATTCTGGGCGACATCGCAGAAGAAGAGGATTTGAATGGCCGCATCCGGGGCAATATTCTGGACACCCAGCGCGCCATCAATTTCCTGATCCGCAGCAAGCTCATGTCGACGCCACAGCATGAGGATGCCCGGCAGATTTTGCGAAACATTGATTCGCTGAACAGCCACACCTCATTTTTGTTCGAAAAAATCAACTTTCTGATGGATGCCACTATTGGTTTCATCAACATCAACCAGAACCGGCGCATTAACCAGTTGACCGTGTTTGGTGTGGTGTTCACGCCAATCAACATTCTGGCCGGCATGGGTGGCATGTCAGAGTTTTCCATGATGACGCAGGGCATTCCCTGGCCCTTGGCTTATGGTGGTTTCCTGGTAGGGGCCGGGTTGATTGGCATGACGACTTATGTTGTCCTGAAGCGAATCGACAGCAAGCAAATCAAGGCAAAAAAAGGGGTCTGACGTGGTGACTCCCCCCTGTTCGAGCGGGAGCCACCAAACCTGGATCAGTTCAGAAGCTTGCCCAGATTCATCAACTGCACTTCACCGCTGTTGTCATCGACCCCGTCGTTGTCGTTGACGATGATCACGTCGCCATTGCTCAAGACGGCTGATCCTTCAATCTTCTCAAGCACAGGGCCAGCTGGGCCACGCAGGTCGGCCATCACGTCGCGTACCAAGGTTTTGCTTAAGGTGGCGCCATCGGCTTTTCCAGCGAGGTCAATGCGGTACAGGCGTTTGATGCGGGCATCTGGCCCACCCTGGTTGTCGCGTTCAACCACCAGGAATTTGTTGTTGCCCAAAGTGGTGATGTCAGACAGGCCAACCCAACCACTGTTGGGTGATGCGACCGGGTCCAGCGGGTAAAACATGAATTGCCAGGTTTTGGCCCCCAAGTCGTAGACGCCAATACGCGGCATCGTGTCACCTACCCAGGCGCGCTGGAAGGCGACCACCAGTTTGCCATTGGACTCGGACACACCTTCAAAGCCAAAACGGACTTGCTTGGCGTTGATGTCCGCTGGCAGCTGAATAATGTCTTCAATCACACCCGTGGCACTGACTTTGAAGATCAGATTGGCAGACAGCACAGGCCGCGTAGCGTCGTTGACCGACCCAGCGCCTTCAGAGGCAATCCAGAAGCCACCCGCAGATGCCAGCGAGATGCCTTCAGGGTCCAGGTTGACCGAGCCGTCGGCATTGACCAAGGCCGTGAGGTCTGTGTCATCGAACGTGAGCGCATCTTTGGCGTCAGGAAGCGTTGCGGCCAAGGCAGCAATTTTGCTGTTGGGGTCGGTGATTCGGATTTCTCTTTGCACCAGGGCAGGTTTGCTGGCGGTCTCAATCTCAAAAATTCGGTTGCCCCGGAAGAAGCTGTCATCCACACCATACACCACGGTGCCGTTGGTGGCTGCAGCCAAACCAGAGAGCGCTGACCAGGGAATCGGTGTGCCGTCGGCACGGTTCACGGACTGCAGCGTTGGGTAGGCAGCCGGTGCCGACTGGTATTGGTAAATGTTCAGTGAACCCCTGGCCAAAATGGCACGGTTATCCACTTCGCTGGCCGAGATAAGCAGGTTGCGTGAGGGGATGGCCAGCAAGCCTTCGGGGCTCAGACTGGCTGGCAAAACTTGTTTGTAAACCGG
>CAISLL010000023.1 GCA_903886165.1 uncultured beta proteobacterium
ACTGGGCGTTGAAAATTTTGTGCCGGCAGTGTTCGCTGTTGGCCTGCGCGAACATCATCAGCTCGACATCGGTGGGATTTCGCTGCAACTGGGTGAAGGCTTGCACCAGGTAGTCAATTTCATCCGCCGCAAGCGCCAGGCCAAATTCAGTGTTGGCAGCTAGCAGCGCAGCCTTCCCGCCGCCCAGCACATCCACATGCGCCATCGGCGTGGCAGGCAGGCTGGCAAACAGGCCCAAGGCCGCGCTGCGCTCGAACATCACACTTTCGGTCATGCGGTCATGCAGCAGGTCAGCCACTTGCGCGAGTTGTGCAGCGCTCAGGCTGGGTTTGCTGAGCAGCCCTGATTTGAGGCTGACGCGGTATTCCACCACGCGCTCCACCCGGTGCACGGCCAGACCGCAGTTGTGCGCGATGTCGGTGGCTTTGGAGGCCCAGGGCGACACGGTGCCAAAACGCGGTGAGACTACGATCAGGGCGCCATCCGTTGGACCGGTGTAGGGGTCGCCATAGGTCAACAGAGCCGCCAACTGGTCTTTGAGGGCGGCAGAAGCCGCTTCGTCAGATGCCACCAAATGGACATAACGGGCCGCAATGCCGTTGATCTTGTCATGCACGCCCTGCAAGCCGGGCAAAAGCTGTTGAACACGGAAGGCGCTGAGGGCGCTACCGCCTTCGAATTGGGTGAGATGCAGGGTCACGGTGGGGCCTGATGAGGGGTGAACAAGTTTGGAATCACTCGCAGCACAACGGCTGGCGTGACGAAGCAAAGGCAAGGCCGAATTTTAGCTGTGGCGGGGTTTCGTTATGGCCAAACCAATCAGCAGCGCGAGCGCGCCCATCACGCCCAGCACCGGCATGACCATGAAGATGAGCCCGCCCTGTGGGTCAGGGTGAATATAAAGTGTGTCCCAGTAGGCCCATGCGGCAAAAAGGGCATAAAACAAGGCGACCAGGCTTGTAACCCGCGATGCGCGGGCGCGCCCCCGAGCCATCACCATACACATGGCCAGCAAGACAAAAGGAAACACCACCAACGCGGGCAACACCACCGCCATGACTGTCAGCCCTTTGGGACGGAAACCTTGAAATAAGAACCCCAAATGCACGACCGCGCCGACAGCCATCACCAGCCAGGCAGAGAAACGCAGCGCCACACTCGCAGACGGCTGGTTTTCAGCAGGTTGAGGCATCACCGTCGCCCTTGACGTCGACGCCTGAGCCACCCGGCAACGGCGGTGCCGCCAACCCACAGCGTTCTGCCCACGAGCAGCGGAAAAATCAGCAACAAATCCACCCGGATGTTGCACTCGCCCGTGCACCACACCCGCTTGAACATCATGAACTCATACCCCGCATACAAAACCCAGAAAATAGCCAGTTTGAACCAGACAGACTGGCCCGTCTGCCGCCAAATCACAACCAGCATCAGCGCAAAGAAAACAGCGAACACTGAAAATTCAAACATGGCGTGTCAGCCCCCCACCGATGGAAATATCAACCTATTTTCCACGCTGCGAATCCGCACCTCGGCCAGCACCCCATCGTGCCCCAATGTGGCGAATAGCTGCAGTCATCACCGCCAAAACCACCGGCAAGCCAAGAAAAAGCAGGCTGGTCGCGGCGCCCAACGTCGCCCAGGCTCGCTGTTCCGAGCTTCCAAAAACGTAGGCGTAGGTGTTCATCCCAAACCAGGCGCCCAAAAAATAGAGCAAAAGCAACGCCAGCCGAAGCCTGCATGCCAGCAAAATGGCAGGCAAACCCAGCACGAGTTGATTCACAGCCAAACCTGCGCTGCTGTCAAATGGCTCAAATTTTCCTGACACGGAAACGGCAGCGACCCAGCTCAGCACACCGCACGCAACCCCGATGACAGACAGCCAAATAGATCGTTTCAACGGGGACATAAGCGGCAATTGCCTGATGTGCATGTATGTGAGATTTGATTGGGTAACTCCACCGGTGAACCGTCTGTCCAGGGAGCAACTGCACGATAGCAGAATTCATCAAGTCAAGACTCACTGACAGCCCCAAGGTATTTTCGGCGTTGCCCCTGCGGGATAATCCGCACCATGACCATCACCATCAAAGACACCGAAGGCATTGCCGGCATGCGCCTGGCTGGCCGACTGGCTGCCGAGCTGCTTG
>CAISLL010000024.1 GCA_903886165.1 uncultured beta proteobacterium
CGCTGGCGCGCTCGGTGGGCTTGGTCAGGCGGCGCAGGCGCGTAACTACCTGGATTCTGGCCTTGAACTGGCATTGGCAACCCACCATGGGACGGGGGAAATCCGTTTGCGCCTGACGATGGCATCACAGCAAATGGCACAGGGACAGTTTGACGAGGCGATGTTGAACCTTGGTCGTGCATTGCCTATGACGCAGGCCTCGCTCGACCTGTCTTTGCAGTGCAAGACCTTGTTTGCGCTTGGTGGTTTGGCGGAGCGCCAGTCCAGATTTGAACAGGCCCGTGAACACTATGTAAGTGCACTTGCAGTCGCGCGACACATTGGCGATAAGCGCCTGGAGGGGGGCTTGCTGGGCAATTTGGGAGGCTTGCACCATGAGCAAGGTCGGCTGGACGAAGCGTCCCGGCATTATGAGCAGGCGCTGGAACTCGCGCAGCAGGTTGGAGACCGACGCTGGGAAGGTAATGCCCGCTGCAATTTGGGACTCGTACACCAGGAGCAGGGGCATAACACGGCAGCTCAAAACGAGTTCCAGAAGGCTTTGTGTCTTGCACTGGACATCGGGCACATGCGCTTGCAGGCCACTGTCCTGTGCAACCTGGGAATTGCGCTTGCTGAGCTGGAAGAACTTGAATCGGCGCTGGAGCATCACAGTCGTGCAGTGGTGGTGGCCCATGGTCTTGGGGATCTGCGGCTTGAAGGTCAGTTTCGAGGCTATTTGGGCCTGCTGCTTGCTCGATTAAATCGTTATTCTGAGGCACGCGCCTGTTTGGATACGGGCGAGGAGATGCTGAGTGAAGCAGATGACAGCGCCAGCCAGGCACTGCTCATGTGTGCCCGCGCTGAGGCCGAGGTTTTGGCGGGCGATCCCGCGACCGCAACTCAATGGGCGTTGCGCGCACGCCAAATTGCGCTGCAATTACAAGTCGACATCAACTCGGAATTGGGCCGCGCATTGGCCCGCATCAAGACGCTGCTGGATAAAGTTTCAAACAGCTGACACCTGCACGATTGAGGTCAACTCACAGCAAGTCGTTGATGATTCTTGGATCAACCGACTCGCACTTCACGTTTTCAGCGTGCCTGACCACCTGGTGCACATGGGCAATGTATTCGATTTCGCTGCCCGGCACTGTATTGGCATTCAGAATCCAGAAATGTCCATTTTTGTTGATGCCGGAGTTCAGCACTTGATGGTCGGGATCTTTGAGAATTTCAATTCCGTTGGGAATGTCCCACTCGTATTGGGACTTGTCATTGGGAGCAGTCACGATTTTCCAGACATGCCGAACAGGACCTGCATCGCGTTTCACCCGAATGCGACCATTTCCCACGTTGGCTTGGCACGGTGCACCAGAGCTTGCTTTGGTCACATGCACATTGGCGTTGCAGTCGCCCGTTCCCCTCCTGCATTGGAGTTCGACTTGACCTGCAAAGACCGTGTGTGCCAGTGTCATGGCAACAGCGGTCATGAATAGTTTGCTAGCTGTTTGCATGCTGTGCTCCTTGTTATTAATGGATGCCCCGCCGTGTCTGTTGCAAGAGAGCATACAACAAGCCCAGGCTGAGGGCTTCAGTTTGTTCGATCAATCGGCCTGCTTGCGCAAAAACGCCGGTATCTCAAAGTCATCCATGCCGCCGCTTGACAACGCATCCACCTTGGCCGCCGCCGTGGTGCGGTCGCGGGTGCGCCAGACGCTTGGGGTATTCATGGAACCGTAATCTGTCTGGGTGCGGCCGATCAGTGGGTTGCCGATCATGCCGGTGGGCTGGCCGATGCTGACCGGGTTGTCCAGCGTTGGCACATTGAAAGGCACGTTGTCGGTGCCGGTGCGCAACAGCGTGTGCGTCTGGCTACTTGGCATCACTTGCAGCTTGGGACGGGTGCGACTCAGGCCCGTGGCAACCACCGTCACGCGAATCTGTTCACCCAGTGCATCGTCGTAGGCCGTGCCGTAAATCACATGCGCATCAGGCGAGGCGTAGGCGCGGATGGTGTTCATGGCCAGTTTGGACTCGCTCAGCTTCAGCGACCCCTTGGCCGCGGTGATCAACACCAGCACGCCCTTGGCGCCTGACAGGTCAATGCCTTCAAGCAGGGGACAAGCCACGGCTTGTTCTGCCGCAATGCGGGCGCGGTCCGGGCCAGCGGCCACGGCGGTGCCCATCATGGCCTTGCCTGGCTCACCCATGACGGTGCGCACGTCTTCAAAGTCGACGTTCACATGGCCGGGCACGTTGATGATTTCGGCAATGCCGCCCACAGCGTTTTTCAGCACGTCATTGGCATGGGCAAAAGCCTCGTCCTGCGTGGCCTCGTCACCCAGCACTTCGAGCAGCTTTTCGTTGAGCACCACAATGAGGGAATCCACATTGGCTTCCAGCTCGGCCAGGCCGCCGTCGGCATTGTCCATGCGGCGTTTGCCTTCAAATTCAAACGGCTTGGTCACCACACCGACAGTCAGAATGCCCATCTCGCGTGCCACGCGGGCAATCACCGGAGCAGCGCCGGTGCCAGTGCCGCCACCCATGCCAGCGGTGATGAACAACATGTGTGCACCGTCAATGGCGGCGCGAATGTCGTCCAGCGCCAGTTCGGCCGCTTCACGCGCCTTATCTGGTTTGCTGCCTGCGCCAAGCCCTGTGCTGCCGAGCTGGATGATGCGGTGTGCATCGCTGTTGCTCAAGGCCTGTGCGTCAGTGTTGGCACAAATGAATTCCACACCTTGAACGGCGCTGGCAATCATGTGACCGACGGCATTGCCGCCGCCGCCGCCAACGCCGATGACCTTGATTTGTGTGCCGGAGTTGAAGGCTTCTTCGTCGATGAGTTCAATTGGCATGGTGTGCTCCTTGGGGTTCGATGGGTAAAAGGTGACTGAAAAGGGTAGGTATCCGGGTGCTCAAAGGGAGAGGTGGCGGGTCAATGCATCGCCATCGCCCTGGCGGGCTGGCACGGTTGGGCCAAAGTCGGTGTGTCATGCTTAAAAGTTCCCGACAAACCAGTCTTTGAGGGAGCCAAAAGCGGTTTTCATGGAACCGTTTTTCTGCTGCACCTTGAAGCCGCGCAGTCGCGCCATGCGGGCTTCCTCCAGCAAGCCCATGACGGTGGCTGCACGCGGCTGGGCCACCATGTCCGACAGGGCGCCGGTGTATTTCGGAATGCCGCGGCGCACTGGTTTCAAAAAGATGTCTTCGCCCAGTTCCACCATGCCGGGCATGATGCAGCTGCCGCCGGTCAGCACAATGCCGCTGGAGAGCATTTCTTCAAAGCCGGACTCGCGCATCACCTGGTGCACCAGGCTGAAAATTTCCTCCACCCGAGGCTCAATCACGCCGGCCAGCGCCTGGCGGCTGAGCATGCGCGGGCCACGGTCACCCAGGCCAGGCACCTCCACCTGCGCCTCGGGGTCGGCCAGCAGCTGCTTGGCGTAACCGTTCTCGACTTTGATTTCTTCAGCGTCTTTGGTGGGTGTGCGCAGCGCCATGGCGATGTCGCTGGTGATCAGGTCACCGGCAATCGGGATCACGGCAGTGTGGCGAATGGCACCGTTGGTAAAAATGGCCAGGTCAGTGGTACCGGCGCCAATGTCCACCAGCGCCACACCCAGCTCGCGCTCGTCTTCGGTCAGCACCGAGAGGCTGCTGGCCAGCGGGTTGAGCATCAGCTGCTCCACTTCCAGACCGCAGCGACGCACACATTTGATGATGTTCTCGGCGGCACTCTGCGCCCCGGTCACGATGTGCACCTTGGCTTCCAGGCGGATGCCGCTCATGCCAATCGGCTCTTTGACGTCCTGGCCGTCAATGATGAATTCCTGCGGCTCCACCAGCAGCAGGCGCTGGTCGGTCGAAATGTTGATGGCCTTGGCAGTTTCCACCACCCGGGCCACGTCAGCAGCGCTGACCTCACGGTCCTTGATGGCCACCATGCCGTGTGAATTGATGCCCCGGATATGGCTGCCGGTGATGCCGGTGTAAACGCGAGTGATCTTGCAGTCGGCCATCAGCTCAGCTTCTTTCAGCGCCTGCTGGATGCTTTGTACCGTGGCGTCGATGTTGACCACCACGCCACGCTTCAAACCGTTGCTCGGGGCCACCCCCAGGCCTGCCAGCTTGAGCTTGCCGTCGGGCATGACTTCAGCCACCACCACCATCACCTTGGCGGTGCCGATGTCCAGCCCCACCACCAGATCCTTGTATTCTTTAGCCATAGCGTTACCTGTTATCCTGCGTTACTGTTTTTTCTTGACATCTTCAACACCGACCGTACTGACCCCGTTGAGCCGAATCGCGTAGCCGTCGGTGTGGCGCAAATCGACGGAGGCCAGTTGTTCCACCGTCCGGTTGTAGCGCGAGGTGGCCTGCGTCACCGTCTTCACAAAACGTTCGGTGCGTGTCACCAGCTCTGCGGTGTCACCGCTGCCAAGCTCTAGCGTGGTGCCGGTATCAAGCCGGGCGTGCCAGCCACCGCGTGGGGACAGTTCGAGTTGCTCCAGCGTCACATCAATGGGTGTCAGGATTGGTTGCAGGGTGCGGTGCATGGCCAGCACCATGGCGCTCTGGCCATCTGGCCCGCCCAAGCGCGGCAGGTCGTCCTGCTCAAGTTCGCCCAGGTTGGCCTCAAATACCTCGCCAAAACTGTTGACCAGACGGGAATCGCCTTCGGTGCCCCAATACGCCACCGCCTGGTGCTCTTGCAGCTGTACCTTGAGCCGGTTTGGAAAGTCACGCCGCACCACCGCCTGGCGCACCCACGGCATGGTCTCAAACACCTTGCGCGCGGCAATCACGTCGAGCGTAAAGAAATTGCCCTTCAGGTGTGGCATCACATTGGCACGCAAGGTGATGGCGTTGTAATGCGAAACATCTCCCACCACGCTCACCCCCCGGATGGCAAACACCGGCAGGCGCACCGCCCACACCAACACAGCACCCAGCGCCATCAGCAACAGCGCCACAAACAGCCCGGTGGCCACGGTGTGCATGAGCTTGATGTCCAGCGGAAGAGGCGCTTTGGTCTTCATGCGCTGGCGTAGTCCCGGGTGGCGAGTTGGAGCACCTGCAGGCAAAGCTCGGGGTAGCTGATACCCGCTGCCCGGGCCGACATCGGCACCAGCGAATGGCTGGTCATGCCGGGGCTGGTGTTGATTTCAAGGAGGTAGGGCTGGCGGGTGGCGGCGTCAATCATGACATCTGCGCGCGCCCAGCCACGACAACCCAGGCTCAGGTAGGCTTGCAACACCAGTTGCTGGATGTGGGCTTCTTCACCTGCGGGCAGGCCACAGGGCACCAGGTACTCGGTGGTGTCGGTGAAGTATTTGTTCTGGTAATCGTAGTTGCCATCCAACGCCTTGATGCGAATTACCGGCATGGCGCGCGCCTCGGCCCCGCTGCCGAGCACCGGCACCGTGACTTCGTCGCCAGCAATGAACTGTTCACACAGCACCTCGTCTTGGGTACCGGCAGCCAAGGCAAACGCGGCATCACATTGGTCGACAGAAGTCACCTTGGTCAGGCCGATGGTGGAACCCTCACGCGCGGGCTTGACGATCATCGGGCTGCCCAGTTCAGCCAAGGCAATACGCACAGCCGCCGCACTGTCGACCTTCTTCCAGGCCGGGGTGGGCAGGCCATCGGCGCGCCAGATGTGTTTGGTCATGAGCTTGTCGATGGCAATGCTGGAGGCCATCACACCCGGGCCGGTGTAGGGAATGCCCAGCAGCTCCAGCGCACCCTGCACCGTGCCGTCTTCTCCAAAGCGGCCATGCAGGGCGATGAAGCAGCGGGTAAAGCCCTCGCGCTTCAAATCGCCCAGGTCACGTTCTGACGGGTCAAATGCGTGCGCATTCACGCCGAGGCTTTGCAGCGCCTTCAGCACACCTTGGCCCGACATCAGCGACACCTCGCGCTCGGCAGATGCACCGCCCATGAGCACGGCAACTTTCTCTGAATTTGGATCAAATTTGCTCATAGCCCTCATCCTTATTGAGTGGACAGCTCTGAATGTTGAAGCAACTCAACCACCTTTGCGCTCACGGTGCCAATGGAGCCGGCGCCCATGCACAGCACCACGTCGCCATCTCTCACGGCATCGGCAATCGCTTGTGGCATGTCAGCAATGTGGTCAACAAACACCGGCTCGACACGCCCGGCCACACGCAGGGCGCGCGCCAGGCTGCGCCCGTCGGCGGCAACGATCGGGGCCTCACCGGCGGCGTACACCTCGGACAGCAGCACCGCTTCGGCCGTGCCAATGATCTTGACAAAGTCGTCAAAGCAGTCACGCGTGCGGGTGTACCGGTGCGGCTGGAAAGCCAGCAACAGGCGCTGACCCGGGAAGGCGCCGCGGGCTGCCGCCAGGGTGGCTGCAATTTCAACCGGGTGATGGCCGTAGTCTTCCACCAGCGTGAAGCTGCCCCCGCCGTTGGCCGCGCCGACGGGTTGCTGGCCGTGGCTCTGAAAGCGCCGCCCAACCCCCTTGAAATTAGCCAGGGCGCGCAACACCGCTGCGTCATCAATACTGAGTTCGACCGCCACCGCAATGGCAGACAGGGCGTTGAGCACGTTGTGGCGGCCCGGCAGGTTCAGCACCACGTCCATATCTGGCAACACCAGGCCGTTGCGCCGCTGCACGGTGAAGTGCATCTGGCCACCCACGGCGCGCACGTTCACCGCGCGCACCTCGGCGCCTTCGTCAAAGCCATAACTCGTGACCGGGCAGGTGACCTGCGGCACGATGGAGCGCACCGCCGCATCGTCGGTGCACAAGATCGCCGTGCCATAAAAAGGCATGCGATGCAAGAAGTCGACAAAGGCTTTTTTCAGGTTGCCAAAATCATGCCCGTAGGTCTCCATGTGGTCAGCATCGATGTTGGTCACCACCGCCATCACCGGCAGCAGGTTCAAAAACGAGGCGTCGGACTCGTCGGCCTCGACCACGATGTGATCGCCCTGGCCCAGGCGGGCGTTGGCACCGGCACTGTTGAGACGCCCACCAATCACAAAGGTCGGGTCCAGCCCCGCCTCGGCCAGCACACTGGCGACCAGGCTGGTGGTGGTGGTTTTGCCGTGGGTGCCGGCAATCGCAATGCCTGTCTTCAGGCGCATCAGTTCGGCCAGCATCAAGGCACGCGGCACCACCGGAATGTGCGCGGCACGGGCTGCAACAACTTCGGGGTTGTCGGCCTGCACCGCTGTGGAGGTGACCACGGCATCGGCGCCCTGGATGTTGCTGGTGGTGTGCCCGATGTGGGTCTGAATGCCCAGGGCTTTCAGGCGCTGCAAAGTGGCGCTGTCAGACTGGTCCGAGCCTGAAATGACGTAGTCCAGGTTGAACAACACCTCGGCAATGCCGGACATGCCGACACCGCCGATGCCCACGAAGTGGATGTGTTTGATGGCGTGTTTCATGGTGCGGCTGTTCCTGTCGTTGCGGTCGGAACCCGTTTAATTCTCAAATTAATGGGGGTCAGATTCCAATTAATTGTTGTGTTTAATTGGGTTTGGCTTGGACGA
>CAISLL010000025.1 GCA_903886165.1 uncultured beta proteobacterium
GCCGCCAATGAGGGCATTGGTTACCTGCTGATCTCGGCCGGCTCCAGCATGCAGATGGGCCTGGCGTTTGCCGGGCTGGTGGTGGTGGGCGCGATGGCGATGGTGATGTACGAGCTGTTCAGCGCCATAGAAAAACACACCACCGCCTGGGCCCACCGAGGCTCTCAGGGCCATTGACTACACCCTGTCCAAGCGCACCGGCGTTTACGCCATGCTGATGAACAACAAGATCACCACGATTGAGCGCGGCAGCAGCTTCGGATTGGTTGTTCGCCACCTTTTTTGATATACGCTACGGGCCATGACCTGGCACGCCAAACTCGACATTGACTACCAGGTCGAATCCCCCCGCACGGTGGCGCGCCACCAGCACACCGGGCCGCTGCGGGTGTTGCAAAGCCTTTACCCAGAGGGTGATGCGATTTGCCACAACGTGCTGGTGCACCCGCCCGGTGGCCTGGTGGGTGGCGACACACTTGCCATCACTGTCACGGCAAGCGGCAATGCGCACGGCCTGATCACCACCCCTGGTGCCACGCGCTTTTACCGCTCGGCGGGTGACGTGGCCGTGCAGCAAACCCGCATCACCCTGCAAGACCAGGCGCGCCTTGAATGGCTGCCGCTTGAAGCTATTTGCTACAACAACTGCCTGGCGCAAAACCGCCTCACGCTGGCACTGGGCGCACAAGCCGAATTCATGGGCTGGGACATCACCGCGTTTGGTTTGCCCAATGCCGGCCTGCCGTTTGTGAGCGGTGGGTTTCTGCAGCACATTGAAGTGCCCGGTGTCTGGCTGGAGCGCGGGCACCTGGATGCAACGGACGCCCGGCTGATGGATGGCCCACTTGGCCTGGCGGGCCAGCGCTGCATGGCTTCGCTGTTTTTTGTGACCGGGTCCAACCTGGAAAGACATCGCCGTGAGGCCGGGCTGGAAATTGCCCGTGAACTGATTGCCGCCCATCAATTACACGCCACCGCAGGTGCCACCTGCCCCAACCCGCAGGTGATGGTGGTGCGGGTGCTGTCCACACTGGTCGAGCCCACTACCCACCTGCTGCGCCAGGTGTGGATGGCATGGCGTGCACACTTCTGGCAACTGCCCACCACCGAACCCCGCATTTGGTCCACCTGATCAAACACCCTCTACGCGGAGGCCTGGAGCCGGAAAATCGAGCTGAACCTGACCTACGACATGGTTCGTGAAGCGGCGAAGCAGCACACCCATCCCCTTGTGACGGTGGCCATCCGAAGCGACGGCTCCATCAAGTCGGTAACTTTCGTTGTCTCCAGTGGTATGGCGGAAATCGACGACGTGGTGCGACGCATCATACAAAGCCAGGCGCCCTATCGCGCCTTTCCCCCTGCTCCGGCTCGCGAGTACGACGTGATCGAGATCCGTCGAAGCTGGCACTTTGACATGGCTGTGCTGCTTTTCTGACCGGCCATCAAGCAGCCTACAGCAGCAATGTTCCGAAATGGCGCGCAAATTCCTGCGCCGCTTTTGCATCCAGAAGTTGACCTACCACAATTTCGATGCCGCGCAGCAGTTTGCGCAGCTCATTCGGATTCTCGCAGTGCTCAATCGCAACATAAATGGGCGCACCCGATTTCCCAAGGCGCTCAAACAAATAATCGGTGGCCTCCCGACGCACCTTCTTGAATTCATCCTGGCTTGTGGCCGGGCGGGGCCGCTCGGTTGCAGCGGACGCCGCAAAACCCGGTGCGGCCGGGGCCAGCAGGGGTGCAACATAGTCGGTAGAGACAATCAGTGCTTTGTGCTCCAGATACGCCAGCGCCCCATCAAGCTCACCCACACGCACAAAGGCACCAAGTTCATTGGCAGTTTTCTTGCCATCGACCATGATCAGTACGCGCCGCTGCAACGGATTCAGGCTGCCGCTGCGTTCCGTGACTTCGGCGCGGCCCTTGTCTGTCTTGATGTATGTCGTTCCTGGGTTCATCAGCTAATTATTTTTTGCAAGTACAAAGCTGATTTTCAACGAAATCAGCGGCCCGTGTTCGAAGGTTTTGGCAAATTGCCGCAACCCGACTCAAGGCTCACATCATAGATGGACCGTGACTGTGTGGGCGATGCCATCAGCTGGCCACGCCGCCCGCCTGTCAGCACCGCTAAATCGCCACCATCTGCCGCACCCCGTCGGCCTCCATTTGGGCACCCAGCCCCTCGGCCTTGACAGCGCCTCGTTCCATCACCAGGTAATTGTCGGCCAGCTCCTGGGCAAAGTCGTAATACTGCTCCACCAGCACAATCGCCATGTCACCCCGGTCGGCCAGCATACGAATCACGCGGCCAATGTCCTTGATGATGCTGGGCTGAATGCCCTCGGTGGGCTCGTCCAGAATCAGCAGTTTGGGGCCAGCTGCCAGTGCCCTGGCAATGGCCAGTTGCTGTTGCTGGCCACCCGACAAATCGCCGCCACGGCGTTGCAGCATTTGTTTCAGGACCGGGAACAGCTCAAACAATTCCGGCGGGATCGGTGTGCTTGCGCTCTTGTAAGCCAGTCCCATGCGCAGGTTTTCTTCCACCGTCAGGCGACCAAAAATCTCACGGCCCTGCGGCACAAAACCAATGCCAGCGCGGGCCCGCTCGTAAGGCGTGGCGTTTTGAATCGGCTTGCCGTCGAATTCAATGCTGCCGCTTTTGATGGGCACCAGACCCATCATGCTTTTCAGCAGCGTGGTCTTTCCGACCCCGTTGCGCCCCAGGATGACGGTGACCTTGCCAAGGGTGGCCTGCAGGCTGACGTCACGCAAAATGTGCGAGCCGCCATAGTATTGGTTGATGTTCTTGATGTTCAACATACTCATCTTCCCAGGTACACCTCGATCACGCGCTCGTCCGACTGCACCTGTGCCAGCGTGCCCTGGGCCAACACCGAGCCGTCACACAGCACGGTGACGATGTCGGAGATGGTGTTGATGAAACTCATGTCATGCTCCACCACCATCAGCGAATGTTTGCCCTTGAGGCTTAAGAACAGCTCGGCAGTGCGCTCGGTCTCTTCGTCGGTCATGCCGGCCACCGGCTCGTCAAGCAGCAGCAGCTTGGGGTCTTGCATCAGCAGCATGCCAATTTCCAGCCACTGTTTTTGCCCGTGGCTCAAGTTGCCCGCCAGCCGCGACACGCTGTCGGCAAGGTTGATGGTGTGAATCACCTCAAGCAGGCGGTCGCTCTGCGCAGAATCCAACCTGAAAAACATGGATGCAGTCACGGCCTTGTTCGTCTTCAGCGCCAGTTCAAGATTCTCAAACACCGAGAGTTGTTCAAACACGGTGGGCTTCTGAAATTTCCGGCCAATGCCCATCTGGGCAATTTCGGACTCTTTGTAGCGCAGCAGGTCAATCGTGCTGCCAAAAAACACCTGGCCCTGGTCCGGGCGGGTTTTGCCAGTGATGATGTCCATCATGGTGGTTTTTCCGGCGCCATTGGGACCGATGATGCAGCGCAGTTCACCCGGCGCAATGTCCAGGCTGAGCTTATTAATGGCTTTGAAGCCGTCAAAACTCACACTCACATCTTCCAGGTACAGAATGCGGCCGTGGGCGGTGTCTACCTCACCCGGCACAGCCAGACGCGAAAAGCCAGCCTGGCGGCCTCCGGACTCGGTTTTGCCTGTTGCATCGGCCTGCGCGGCCTGGTATTTTTGCAGGCGACGCGTGCCCTCTTCCATCAAATCTGGCGTCATGTGTGGTCCCCGGATTTGGTGGAGGCAGAACTTGACAGGCGTTTCACCAGCCCGACCACGCCGTTCGGCAAAAACAGGGTCACGCCAATGAACAAGGCGCCCAGAAAGTACAGCCAGAACTCGGGGTAGGCCACCGTCAGCCAGCTCTTGGCGCCACTTACAATGAAAGCCCCCAGAATCGGACCGACCAGTGTGGCGCGGCCACCCACGGCGGCCCAGATGGCGATCTCGATCGAATTCGCCGGACTCATTTCACTTGGGTTGATGATGCCCACCTGCGGCACATACAAGGCGCCCGCCACACCGCACATCATGGCCGAAATGGTCCAGATGGTGAGCTTGTAACCCAGCGGGTTGTAGCCGCTGAACATGACCCGGTTTTCGGCATCACGCACCGCCTGCAACACCCGGCCGAACTTGGCTCCAATGAGCCAGCGCGCCAGCAAGAAGAAGCCCAGCAGCGTGACACCGGTCATCACAAACAGGGTCATGCGCATTTCCTGGGTCGCAATCGGTATGTTCAGAATGCGCTTGAAATCGGTAAAACCATTGTTGCCACCAAAACCGGTTTCATTGCGGAAAAACAGCAGCATGGCGGCAAAAGTCATGGCCTGGGTGATGATGGAAAAATACACACCCTTGATGCGGGAACGAAAGGCAAAGTAGCCGAACACAAAGGCCACGATGCCCGGCACGGCAACAATGAGGAACAGCGTGGCGATGAAACTGTCGCTGAAAGTCCAGTGCCAGGGCAACTCTTTCCAGTCCAGAAACACCATGAAGTCCGGCAAGTTGCTTTTGTAATTGCCATCGGTGCCAATCTGGCGCATCAAATACATGCCCATGACATAGCCGCCCAGCGCAAAAAACAGCCCGTGCCCCAGGCTCAGAATGCCGGTAAAGCCCCAGATCAGGTCCATGGCCAGCGCACAGATGGCATAACACATGATGCGCCCTAGCAGTCCCACACCATAGTCGCTGAGGTGAAAAACGCTGCCTGGTGGCACCCAAAGGTTAAGCACCGGCGCCACAGCGCAAACAACAATCAACGCCACCAGAAATGCGGCCCACCCCTTGCGGGACAACAGCGGCGAACTCGCCGGCATTGCGATGGGTGTCAAAGGCATCATGCTTCCCTTCCCTTCATGGCAAAAATGCCCTGCGGTCGCTTTTGAATAAAGATGATGATGAACACCAGCACGGCGATCTTGGCCAGTACGGCACCCGCCCAACCTTCCAGAAACTTGTTCAGAAGCCCCAGACCAAGCGCGGCGTAAACCGTGCCGGCCAGCTGCCCCACACCACCCAGCACCACCACCATGAACGCATCCACGATGTAGCCCTGCCCCAGGTCTGGCCCAACATTGCCGACCTGACTCAGTGCGCAGCCGGCCAGGCCGGCAATACCCGAACCCAGCGCAAACGCATAGGTGTCAATTCGCGCCGTATTGACACCCATGCAGGCAGCAATCGGGCGGTTTTGCGTGACCCCGCGCACAAACAGGCCCAGTCGGGTTTTGCCGATCATCCAGGCAACACTGCCCAGCACAAATATCGCAAACGCGATGATCACCAGACGGTTGAACGGCAGGGACAAATTGCCCAACACCTGCACGCCACCACTCATCCACACCGGGTTTTCCACCCCCACGTTTTGCGCGCCGAACACGCTGCGCATCAACTGCATCAGCATCAGGCTGATGCCCCATGTGGCCAGCAGGGTTTCCAGCGGGCGGCCGTACAAAAAGCGGATGACAGAGCGCTCTAAGGCAGCCCCCGTCAGGGCAGAAGCCATGAACGCCACCGGCACCGCGGCCAGCAGATACCAGTCGAAGGCACCAGGCAAAAATTTTTGAAACAGGCCCTGCACCACATAGGTGGCGTAGGCGCCGATCATCATCAGCTCACCGTGCGCCATGTTGATGACGCCCATCAACCCATAGGTGATGGCCAGCCCCAAAGCCACCAGCAACAGGATCGAGCCCAGGCTGATGCCGCTGAACACAGCACCCAGCTTGTCGCCCCAGGCCAGTTTGGACTCCACCTGGCGCAGCGCCGTACCCAAGGCGGCTTTCACTTCTGAATCGGTTTCAAGGTCCATACGTGCCAACAGCATGGTCTTGGTGTTGGCCTGTCCGCTGGTAGCCAACAGCTTGGCGGCCTCCATTCGTTTGAGTTTGTCGGCGCTGCTCAAAAGCGCCGCTGCCCGCACCAGGCCCAACTGGTCCTTGATGGCGGCATTTTGTTCAGTGGCCAGGGCTTTTTCAATCAGAGGCAGTTTTGACTCGTCGGCATCACTTTGCAATTGCTTTACGGCGGCCTGGCGAACGGCATCGTCTTTGGAAAACAGCTTGAGCGCCGCCAGCGCCGAGTCGATTTCACCGCGCATGCGGTTGTTATTGATCACGTCTTCAGCATCATCCGGCAGGGCCTGTTCCGTGCTGGTGACTGCGTCAAATGCCTTGTCGTCTTTCACCACAAACACCTTGTCACCCGCAACTTTGACCGCATCGTCAGACAAAGCCTGCAGAAAAGATGCGGTCTTGTCATCCGCCGTGAGCATGGCTTTTGCCAACGCCTGCACCCTTGCATCAGTGTCGCCAAGTGTGATGCCTTTGACGTCTTCAGTGCTTATTGAATAAGCACTTGTAGCTATCAGAAGAGTAGCAGTTAGGAGTATTCTTTTGAACATAGTCAGAACCTGTAGGGTGGGCACGGTGGCCAGTGCCCACGCTGCAATTTCCTGGGTTGGATGTCACTTGAACTTCAAAAGCAAGGAGCGCGCCGTAGCGAGCAGCTTGAGGTGAGGGGTGAGGAGCGGACGCGTACTTTATGTACGCAGAGCACCGCAACCCCTCAGATCAGGCTGCGCAGTAGGCGAGCGCCTTACTTCTTCGCAGGCTCATCCGGCTTGGCTGCATTGCCTTCGATGTAGGGCGACCATGGCTTGGCTTTCACCGGGCCAGGTGTCTTCCAGACCACGTTGAACTGGCCGTCGGCCTTGATCTCGCCAATGAACACGCTCTTGTGCAGGTGGTGGTTTTTCTCGTCCATCTTGCTCACGATGCCGCTCGGTGCCTTGAAGGTCTGGCCGGCCATGGCGGCGATGACCTTGTCCACATCCGTGCTCTTGGCCTTTTCAACTGCTTGTTTCCACATGTTGATGCCGATGTAGGTGGCTTCCATCGGGTCGTTGGTCAACGCCTTGTCTTTGTGACCGGCAATGCCCTTGGCCTTGGCGTAGGCAGTCCACTTCTTGATGAACTCGGTGTTGGTCGGATTCTTGATGGACTGGAAGTAGTTCCAGGCCGCCAGGTGACCCACCAGCGGCTTGGTGTCGACACCACGCAGCTCTTCTTCACCCACAGAGAATGCCACCACAGGCACGTCTTTGGCCTTCAAGCCAGCATTGCCGAGTTCCTTGTAGAACGGCACGTTGGAATCCCCATTGATGGTGGACACCACAGCCGTCTTGCCACCGGCGGAAAATTTCTTGATGTCAGCCACGATGGTCTGGTAATCGGAATGGCCAAACGGTGTGTACTTTTCGTCAATGTCGGTTTCTTTCACGCCCTTGGATTTCAGGTAGGCGCGCAGAATCTTGTTGGTGGTTCTTGGGTACACGTAGTCGGTGCCCAGCAAGACCCAGCGCTTGGCGCCGCCGCCATCTTTGCTCATCAGGTAGTCCACCGCCGGAATCGCTTGCTGGTTCGGTGCGGCGCCGGTGTAGAACACGTTCTTGGACAGCTCTTCACCTTCGTACTGCACCGGGTAGAACAACAGACCGTTCATTTCTTCCACTACCGGCAGCACGGATTTGCGTGAAACGCTGGTCCAGCAACCAAAGATCACGTCGACCTTGTCCTGACCGAGCAACTGCTTGGTTTTTTCAGCGAACAGCGGCCAGTTGGAGGCCGGGTCAACCACCACAGGTTCGAGCTTCTTGCCAAGCAAGCCGCCTTTGGCGTTAATTTCGTCAATCGCCATCAGGACGGTGTCTTTCAACACGGTTTCCGAGATGGCCATGGTGCCCGAGAGGCTGTGCAAAATACCGACCTTGATGGTGTCGGCGGCCAGCGCAGGCAATGCAGACAGGGTGCTGAGTGCGACGGCCGCGGTGAGTGCCTTGAGCGTAAAACGACGTGAATTGATGGATTGCATGTGTGGTACTCCAGAGTTGATGAAACCGATGTCGCTGGCGGCCTGCCCGGGTCTTGTTCAGGCTTTGGGTCAGCGATGGCTCAACTTTAGGGACGCAAGTGGGTTTGTGAAATACGCCGAGTGGCGTATGGGGCATCCGCGCTTGTGTCCTAATCGGGCCTTCGGATTGCGCGTTCGCAGATATGTGTCTTTATTTTTCAAGGAATTGCCATGAAAACGATGCTTGTGGGGTTTTTGCTGCTTGGTAGCGCTTGGGCAGTCGCCGATGGTGGATCGACCCAAACCGAGCCCGCCGAAGTCGAGCGCCTGGCTGCCGCCAAACACGCCATCCAGTCCCAAGACTGGCCTGCTGCAGTCAAGGAATTGAAGGTCGTCGTGCAGGAAGAACCAGGCAATGCCGATGCCCACAACCTGCTGGCCTACAGCTTTCGAAAACAAGCCAAGCCGGATTTGCCGATGGCCTTTGAGCACTACCGCAAAGCCCTCAAGCTCAACCCGCACCACAAGGGTGCGCATGAATACATTGGTGAGGCTTACCTGATGGACCACAAGCCTGCCGAAGCCGCAAAACACCTGGTCGAACTTCAGCGCATTTGTGGCAACAAAACCTGCGAGGAATACCTTGACCTGGCCAAAGCGATAGCAAAATACAAGCCATAGGTGGCGATAACATACGCTCGTTTTGGTCCCAATCGATTGGCTGAACATGCTTAAGAAACTCCCTTTTTTTCAGGTATGTCTGCCGGTCATGTTTGTTCTGGCTGGCTGTGGCACGGCGCCACCGTCGCCTCGTGCGCCCGCGGCCATTGAAACCTCGCAAATCCCCGCGCGCCTCTCGCCCGAGCTTGCCAGTGATGTCACCCTTTATGCGGTCGGACTGGTCGGCACTCCTTACCGTTACGGCGGCAATACACCGGAATCCGGTTTCGACTGCAGCGGACTGATTGGCCATGTTTACCAGTCCAGGGCAGGGGTGGCGACGCCAAGAACCGTTGCCAGCCTGCAGTTCTGGGGTCAGCCTGTGTCAGACGGGGAGCTTCGCTCGGGTGATCTGGTGCTTTTCGCGCAAAGCAGCGTGCCCAACCATGCCGGCATTTATGTCGGTGATGGCCGTTTTGTGCACGCACCGTCCAGTGGCGGCACGGTCAGGCTCGACCGATTGAACTCAAAATATTGGGCGGCCCAGCGGGTCGCTTTTCGCAGGCCTTAGTCGGGCAGTTCAATGACCTTTGCCAGCGGCACACCGTCCAGCATTTCATAGTGCGCCACGACCCAGCTGCGCGCCCGGTCATGCGCGACGTCAGCAAGAAATTGCTGCACAAAGGTAATAGACGGCTTGTCCAGCGCGGCAAACGGGTCGTCCAGCAGGGTCACTGCAGCACCTGCAGCAAACGCGGCAGCCAGCCAGACCTTGCGTTTGGAGCCGGTCGACAACATGTAAAGCGGCTTTTCCAGGTGCTCGGACAGCGACAAGCCAGCCAGCAGCTCAGTCATGCCCGCAGAGTCTGCCGGCAAGAACTCCGGATAACGCAGTCGCTGCAGTGCAAAGTATTGCAGTGTCGTGATCTGGTCATGGGCGGTGGTGCGCGGGTCGATCCAGAAAACCTGTTGTCGGTAAGCTGTTGCGTCATCTGCAAGGGACACCCCCTTGATCTGCAGCCTACCTGCTTGTACCGCCAGCTCACCGGCCAACAAGCGCAACAGCGTCGTTTTGCCGCTGCCGTCACCGCCCAGCACCAGGCACACCCCGCCCGGCATGCTGGCAGTCAAGCCAGTGAACAGCGGACGCTGCGGGTAGTCAAAACAGAGGCCATCGGCTAGAAGCACCACAGCTGAAGGATTGGCCGGATTTTTCGAAAGAGGCATGTTGATCGCGAAACGAATGGAAAGATCTACAGACCGCGCTGCCAATCCGGGCGCAACTTGGCGGACTCCGGGTGGCCGATGGCATTGCGCACTTGCAGCAACAGTCGCTCTTTTTCAGCACCCAGCACGCCCTTCAGGACCAGCCAGTTGGAGGCGTGGTCGCTTCGAAACACGGTGCGTTTGAGTGCCAGGGCCTGCAGGAACTGTTCCATTTCGGAAAACAGCTCCTGCTGATTGAGTGGCTCCCATTCTGGAAAGCCCAGGCGGAATCGCTCTTCACCCTGAGGGAAACTGACCACCAGCGTGGCCAAAAATTCGGGCTGCGTCAGATTCATCAGACGGGCCGAGTTTTCTGCGTGCTGGCGTGACAACAGCTTGCCACCCAGCCCATTGAGCAACATCACAGAGCGGGTGATCCCAGCGGCGCCCAATTTTTCCAACGACTCACGGGTGGTCTCGAAGGTTTCACCCTTGTTGACGCGTTGCAGCACCTCGTCGTCGCCGGATTCGGCGCCGACATACACCAACGACAAACCGGCTTCGCGCAACTCCTGCAGTTCCAGCACCGTTTTTTGGCGCAGATTGCGCGGCAGGCAGTAGCTGGAAATGCGCCGCACTTTGGGCAAATGGGTCTTGATGGCGGTCAACAGGGTCATCAGCCGCCGAGTCGACAACACCATGGCATCACCATCCCCCAGAAACACCCGCTGCACCTGGGCTGCAAGCTGCTCGCCGCAGCCACGAATGGCATCCAGGGTTTCCTGCTCTTCGCGCAAGCCAAACTTTTTCTGCGGCGCGGTGTACATCTCGCAATACGTGCACTTGTTCCAGGAGCACCCATTGGTGATCGGCAGAATCAGCGACTCGGCTTCACTGGGCGGCCGGAAGACCGGATTGACATAACGGATGGGGAAATTTCGATTCACTTTTTGGCATTCCGGAGTTGTCCTGGATAGATTTTCGCTGTTTGCCTGGCCGCAACAGTCAGCGCGCGGGCGTGTCGTGATATCGAATCAAATTCCCGTCCGCTTCTTTGGCCTCATACATTGCCGCGTCGGCCCATTTCAGGACGTCGTCCTGGCTGCCCTCGTGGTCGTTGAACAGCACCACACCAATGCTGGCGGTGCAATGGTGTTCCACCGTGATTTCATTCTTGTCCTCTTGCTTGTAGGTCAGCTCATAGGGTTTGTCGAGCAGGGCAAGCAGTTTTTCAGCAATGACTCTGGACTGCGCGATCGAGTCAGGCTTATCGACACCCAGCTCGCTGAGAATCACCACAAACTCGTCGCCACCAAAACGTGACACCATGTCCATCGCACGAATACAAGTGCTGATACGCCGCGCCACTTCCACCAGCAAAAGGTCGCCGACGAAATGGCCGTGGGTGTCGTTGATCGGTTTGAAGTTGTCCAGATCCATGAACATCAGCGCGCTGTAACGCTTGTGGCGCTTGCTCGCCGCCATGGTCAGCCGCAAACGCTCGGTCAGCAACAGGCGGTTCGGCAGGCCGGTCAATGAGTCATGCAACGCCAGTTCAAGGATTTTCTTCTCGGCCAATTTACGCTCGGTGATGTCGCGTGCGGCGGCAAACACACCTTGCAAGCGACGGTCCCGGTCGTAAAAAGTGGTGGCGTTGTATGACACCACGGTTTCCTTGCCGGCCCTGTCGCGGGCCGTCAGCTCGTAATTGGTGACCTTCTTTTTGGTCAGCACCAGCATGATGGCGTCCTCGGCCCGACCCGGGTCGGTGAAGGAGTTCTTGAAGGGTGCACCGATCAATTCGTCACGGGTGCAGCCCGTCAGCGACTCCATTTGTTTGTTGACATCGGTGATGATGCCGGCCGGGTCGGTGGTCATCAGCGCATCAATGTTGGCCTCAAACAAAGAGCGGGTGTAGAACTGGTGGTCACGCAGGCGTTGCCCCAGCACCTTTTGCTCAGCCTCGATTTGTTTGCGCGCGGTGTTGTCGGTGCCAATCAACAGGTAACCAATGATGACATCCTCGTCATCTCGCAGCGCCGTCACCGACACCACCGCCGGAAAACGGCTGCCGTCCTTGCGGATGTAGGTCAGCTCGTAAATGTCCTCAATGCCGCGCGAGGCCTTGAACACCAACGCCTCAAAACCCGGCGCAATCGGGGTTTCAAGCTCAATGCTGAGTGCCTTGGCACGTGTGATCAATTCATTCGAATCAGAAATGTCGGCCGGTGTAATTTTGTTCAGTACGTCGGCCGCCGCATAACCCAGCATCTTCTCGGCGCCCACGTTGAATATCTGGATCACGCCTTTGGCATCGGTGGCAATGCTGGAAAAA
>CAISLL010000026.1 GCA_903886165.1 uncultured beta proteobacterium
ACTGCGCTGCGCATACCCGACGGCACGGCTCACGGGTATCGAGTGGAGTTGGCCGTTGCGCGTGCTGTGTGCCCTGCGCTGCCCCTGGGCGCAGGTGTGCCAGGGTGACATCTGGCGCGCGGACTGGCTAAGATACGACATGGTCTATCTGTTTCAACGCCCCGAAAGCATGCCGCGCGCCGTGGCCAAAGCGCGCGCCGAACTCCGCTCCGGTGCGTATCTGGTGAGCCTTGAGTTTGAGGCGCAGGCGCTGCAACCGCATGCGGTGCTGCGCACCGTTCAGGACAAACCTGTGTGGGTCTACCGCATGCCACCGACAGACAAGGTGTCGGCATGATGGCCAATTCAGCCAAGTGGATGCCCTGGCTGGTGTTGGTCGTGGCCATCGTCACCGAGGTGCTGGCCACCTCGTCCCTGAAAGCATCCGACGGCTTCACCCGCTTGTGGCCGTCTGTTGGCGCGGCCGTGGGTTATTCGGTGTCGCTGTATTGCCTGTCACTCACCCAGCGTACCATCCCGGTTGGCGTGGTGTACGCCATCTGGTCGGGCGCGGGCATTGTGCTGATCTCGCTGATGGGCTGGTGGCTGTTTGACCAGGTTCTGAGCCCGGTAGCCTGGCTGGGTATTGGCCTGATTGTGCTGGGTGTGCTGGTGCTCAACGTGTGGGCGTGAGCGTAGTCAGCCAGGTAAGTCGTCACCGGGCCCGGGCCACGCAGGCGTCTGACCCAGCGCCTCGGGTTGGTTATATGACAGACTTGCGGCCATGCTGCCAACACCAATGAAACAAACCTGCTGGATGCCGGACGTGCTGGCTGGTTTTGAACAAAGCACCCTGAGTGGCCTCATTGCCGCGGATGGCCCGGCGGCGCCCGTGCTGGTGCGAAGGCGCTGCCCTCGGCCATCCACCCGTGCGGTGCTGTATATCCACGGCTATGTAGACTACTTTTTTCAGACGCACCTGGCGGACTTCTACAACCAGCATGGCCTGCATTTTTACTCGCTGGACCTGCGCCGCCATGGCCGTGCCCTGCGTGCGGGTCAACTGCCCAACTACACGCGCGACATCGACGAATATTTGCAGGACGTGGACGCCGCCATGCAATGCATCCGGAGTGAGGAGTGCATCGACTGGTTGCTGCTGAACGGGCACTCCACCGGCGGACTGGTGGCGGCCCTGTATGCCCACCGCGGGGCACATCGCGCCGGCGTGAACGCGCTGTGTCTGAACAGTCCGTTTCTTGACATGAACCTGCCGAAGTGGAAGCAATGGCTGCTGGAGCCACTGCTGTCGGCCATTGGCGCCCATTTGCCGCGCCTGCGTGTGCCGGCGTTGCCGGGTTTGTATGGTGAAAGCCTGCACATTTCTTGCCGCGGCGAGTGGCGCTACAACACCGACTGGAAGCCGATTCATGGGTTTCCGGTCTATGCAGGATGGTTGCGCGCCATTCACCGGGCCCATGCCGAGGTGGCGCGGGGGCTGGCCATCCAGTGCCCGGTGCTGGTGCTGCATGCCCAGCGCAGCGCCTGGCCAGAGCATTGGCACGTGGATGCCACCTGCACCGACATCGTGCTGGACGTGGCTGATATCACACGCTTGTCGCCCGCCCTGGGGCAGCAGCTTGAGGTGTGTGCGATTGCGGACGGCATCCATGACCTGGTGCTGTCACAACCTGAGCCCAGGCGAGAGACATTTCAGGCCATGCGGGAATGGCTGACCCGCCTCGGCGCGGTGGACGCTGAGCAAGCTCGGGCCAAACTGAATCACAAGCGACACCCAGAACGATGAAAGAAGGCTGTCATTGCGGACTCGATCCGCAATCCATGCAGTCGGTCGGCACCCACATTTTTGAAATTTCAAGGACAGACATGGCGCTTTTCTCGCAACACAACCTGAACCCCGGTGTGCGCAAGCGTGAGGTGTTTGGCTGGGCCATGTACGACTTTGCCAACTCGGGCTACACCACGGTGGTCATCACGGCGGTGTTTGCGGCGTATTTTGTCGGTGG
>CAISLL010000027.1 GCA_903886165.1 uncultured beta proteobacterium
ACCGTCACCGCCAGTGCGTAGCCGCCGCAGGCCAGCGCCGAGCCGACAACGATGTCGTAGATAGCCCAGACGCCCCAGGGGAAGCCCCCGTTCAGATTGGTCACCGACCCGATTCCATAGAAAAAGCGCATGCCCAGCAGAACCACGGCCATAGCCGCAAAAGCGCCCAGGATCAGGAATGGTCGGGTGAGCCAGGGGCGGTTCAATACAACGTGTTGACTCATGACTTGTCCCCCCCCTCTTTGTTGGCAACTTCGGTGTTACGTTTGACCACCCAGCCCAGGCCTCCCAAGGCAAGGGCTGGCAATGCCATATAGCTGTAGAGGGTACTCTGCACCCCTTCCGAGATGGAAGCGTGGGAACGTTCACCCAGCGGCGGCATACCCAACTTGTCGAACGACACGGCCGAGATGTGCATGACGTTGGTGCCCCCCGCCTCTTTTTCGCCCCACACATGGTTTTTGTACTGCGGAATCACTTTTTCGTGGAAACTGTCAGGCTTGCGCACATCGCCCATGGGGTACTTGTAAACCTGGCCGGGCTTGAGCGCGAGACGGCGTTTGGCTTCCTCCAGCAACGCTGTGCGGGTGCCAAACAGCGTGGCGCCAGTCGGGCAAGCTTCGGCGCACCCGGTCATGCCACCCTTGGTGATGCGCTCCAGCCCTTTTTGGTTGCACATCTCGCATTTGTGAATTTCACCCAGCGCGTTGTTGTAGTCGTACTGCGGCACGTTGTAGGGGCAGCCGGTCATGCAGGTACGGCAGCCAATGCAGACATCGGCGTTGTAATTGACGATACCGGTGACCGGGTCGCGGGTGAGCGCGGTGACCGGACAGACGGAGACACAGCCGGGGTCAACGCAGTGCATGCAGCTGCGCTTCTCAAAGGCAAACCCGTTTTGCTCCTGGTCTTTTTTCGAACCATCGCCTGAGGTGTAGATCTTGATGACGTTGTGCGTGGCGAATGAAAGATCGAGGGCGAAGTCGGCATGGGTGTCCTTGCCCATCGCCACCGGCGGCATGTGGTTGACTTCCTTGCACTTGCTGACACAGGCTTTGCAGCCCACGCACAGTGTCGAGTCGAACAGCATCCCAACGGCCTGGGGTGCAGGTTCCAGATTGGGCCTGGCCTGTACCGTGGTGCTCGCCAATACGGCTCCCGCGGCTCCGAGCGAAGTCTGAAAGAAGTTTCTGCGCTTCATGCTTGCTCGCTTTTTGAAGACTCTTGAGCTGCTTGCGAGTCCTTTTCACCCAGCTTCTTGCCTGCGACCGCCGTTGCACCGATTACAGCACCGACCGCGACACCTGCCACAGCAGCCGCTGCGGCGATGGTGCCGGAACTGGAACTTTGCCGGTCACTAATGATAGGGAATACATTCGGCGGGGTATGGGTCTTGACGTCGGAAAGGCTGAACATGGCTTTGCTGAAGCCGGTACCCTGCTCGGAGCAGCCAACGCAGGGGTGACCGATACCGATCGGCCAGACGCCTCCGCCAATGTTGTTGAATTCCAGGCTGGGGCAGTTGTTGTAGGTCTCTGGCCCCTTGCAGCCCAGTTTGTAAAGGCACCAGCCCTGTTTGTGTCCGTCATCGCCAAACTGTGTGGCAAAGCGACCCGCATCAAAGTGGGGCCGACGGTAGCAGTTCTCGTGAATCAGGCGTCCGTAAGCCCATTTCGGTCGGCCCTTTTCGTCGATTGGAGGCAGCTTGCCGTAGGTGACGAAGTACAGCACGGTACCCAGGAAGTTGGCCGGATTGGGCGGGCAGCCGGGGATCGTGACAACGGTCTTGTCCTTGAGGAACTGGGGAGCGCCCACCGCGCCGGTGGGGTTGGGCGATGCGGCCTGCACACCACCCCAACTGGCGCAGGAACCGAAGGCCACAATGGCGGCTGCACCATCAGCAGCTTCCCGCGTGGCATCCATCATGGTCTGCCCGCCGATCTTGCAAAAAATGCCGTTTTGCCCCAGTGGGATCGCACCTTCAACGACGAGCAGGTATTTGCCCTTGAATTTCTTCATCGTCTCCCGCTTGACTTCCTCGACGCGGTGTCCGGCACCGGCGTCCAGGGTCTGGTGGTAGTCCAGTGAAATGAGGTCCAGAATCAGGTGTTCAAAGCTCGGCTGTTCCGAACGCAGCAGGGATTCGGTGTTTCCTGTGCACTCCTGGCCGTGCAGCCAGATCACTGGCGTTCTGGCCGGATTGGCGATCGCCGCCGCCATGGCCAAGGCCGATTTTGTTCCTAGACCAAACGAGGCCGCTACGCCGGCGCAGAAGTTCAGGAAGGTCCGGCGGGATACGCCAAGACGTCTCTCTACGTCAGAAAAGTCGTGGCCGGCTTCGTCGGCGACATCAAACTCACGAACGCTCATCAAGTTCTCCTCGTTATTGGCTCACTACCCATGGCATGGCATGACATTTCTGTCATCAAACGCACGGCCCGTTGTCAACAGCAAGCCACACCGTGAGTTGCTGGAGTGCACCGGAATTAACAAGATGTGTGCCATAAATTGATGGACTAGCGTAAACACCTAGAACGCTGTCGGCTGCCACTGTGTGCATGCGAAGCCAATTCGCGCCGATCTTGGAATGAGGTAGCGCGCCTGGTGGTTACTATGTTTTCAGATTGGAAAGTAAGCTGCCAACTTCACTGGCGGCAGGTGACCCAGACAGGTTGTGGGCTCAAGGGCATCACTTTTGCCGCGCTGGGGCGACATCAACTCCGGGAAGGGATGCCGTATTTGCGCAGCCGGGCGGCAATCGCCGAATGCGAAGTCTGCAGACGCTCCGCCAGTTTGCGTGAAGAGGGGTAGTGCTTGAACAAGCGCGTCAGCAAGGCGCGTTCAAATTCGGCCACAGCCTCGTCCAGGCTCGCCACATCGTCCAGGGAGTCAATGTCAGGCGCAGAACCTGCCACTGCCAGTTCCAGGTCTTGTGCCTCAATGACCGGTGCCTCGGTCATGGTCACGGCTCGAAACACGACGTTCTGCAATTGCCGGACGTTGCCCGGCCAAGGGTTCTCAAGCAGGGCTGCCGACGCCGATTTGCTCAGCCGGGCACGCGGGCGTCCGATTTGTGCGCAGGCCCGGTCCACAAAGACCTGCGCCAAAGGCAGGATGTCTTGTGTGCGCTCGCGCAGCGGTGGCAAATTCAGTTGCAGCACATCAAGGCGGAATAACAAATCCTGACGAAAGTCGCCAGTGCTGACCATCTCTTCGAGCGAGCGATGGGTGGCACTGATGATGCGCACGTTGGCTTTCAGTTCGCGGTCGCCACCGACCCGGCGAAAACTGCCGTCGTTGAGAAAACGCAGCAGTTTGGCCTGCAGGTAGGCCGACATTTCTCCGATTTCGTCCAGAAACAGCGTGCCCCCGTCTGTCAGTTCCAGCAAGCCGGGGCGGCCACCCCGCAATGCGCCGGTGAAGGCGCCTGGCGCATAACCAAACAGTTCACTCTCAGCCAGACTCTCCGGCAGGGCCGCACAATTGAGCGCAAAAAAGGGCTGGTCTTTTCGGCGGCTACCGGCATGGCAGGCATGGGCCACCAGTTCCTTGCCGGTACCGGTCTCGCCACGGATCAGCAGCGGCGCATCCACCTGCGCCATGCGCACGGCGCGCAGTTTGAGTTGTTGAATGGCGGGCGAATGGCCCAGAATGGCTTCGAAACCGCCAGCGCTGTAGTTTTGCAAGGCGCTCAGGCGCTCACCAATGCGGTGCGGGGCGTGCAATGTCAGCACGGCGCCGGCCACTGTGCCACTGGTTTCATGCAGCGCCACCGTCTCCAGCAAGTAACTTTCGCCACCGATTTGCACCTCGGTGGCGGGCAGACGATAAGCCTTGTCGATCAATGCGCTGGCCAGTTGCGGGTCACCCGTCAGTTCCTTCAGCGATGTGCCAATGAGTTGTGGCTCAGCGACACCGCTGGCCGCCACGGCCGCCGCATTGGCCACCACCACCACCCCGCGCGCATCGACCGCGAGCACCGGGTCAGCCTGCGAGGCCAGTAGCGCGTCCAGGTACAGGCGACGTCGGGCGCCCGGCAACATTTCCAGTTCTGCGACCGATTGCACCCCCGTGACATGCTGCAGCTCTTCGCGCAATGCAGGCAGGCCATCGGCGGTCAGGGCCGGGGCCTCAAAAAAGATGTGCGGTGGATCGACCTCCACCGCAGAGACATCAAGCACCCGGCGCGCCAGGATCGCCAGAATTTCCTGGGCGATACCGACCCGGTCGGTGAAGAAAACACTGATGCGCATTTTTGTATTTGAATCGATACGGTGTATTGATATTACTACAGTCTATTTAAGTATTTGTTTTTAAACATTTTTTTACATATTTCATTTGAATGGCAAACTTTTTGTATTGAAATGCATACACGTGCATGGCGCAGCGTGTTTTTGGAAAAGTGCCCAAGTGCTTGATTTCATTGGATTTCAGACGAATCGAATAAGTTGGCACAGAGATTGCAATTCTGAATCAACTGTTGCTGCAGACTGCGTCGTCGCGTGGTGCCGGTAACTCTGGAGAAAAATGATGAAAGTTCTGATTTTGGGCAGTGGCGTGATTGGCACCACCATGGCGTATTACCTGGCACGCGCCGGTCACGAGGTTGAGGTGGTTGACCGTCAACCAGGCCCCGGCCTGGAAACCAGCTACGCCAATGCGGGTGAAGTCTCGCCAGGCTATTCGTCACCCTGGGCTGGCCCCGGCGTGCCATTAAAAGCCATTCAGTGGATGCTGATGCACCACAGCCCGCTGGTCATCAAGCCCATGCTGGACCCGGCCATGTGGCGCTGGGGTCTGTCCATGCTGCGCAACTGCACCGAGGCGCGTTACCGCGTCAACAAGGGGCGCATGGTGCGTCTGGCCGAATACAGCCGCGATTGCCTGAAAGAACTGCGGGCCGAAATCGGCATTGGTTACGACGATCGGGCGCAGGGCACATTGCAGCTGTTTCGCACGCAAAAGCAGCTCGACGGCACGGCCAAAGACATCGAGATTTTGAAGGAATACGGCGTGCCTTACCAGTTGCTGGACCGCAGCGGTTACCTGCAATACGAGCCGGCGCTGGCCGATGTGCAGGACAAGTTTGTGGGTGCGCTGCGCCTGCCCGGTGATGAAACCGGCGACTGCTTCAAGTTCACCAACACCCTGGCTGACAAGGTCAAAGCGCTGGGTGTGAAGTTTCGTTTTGGGGTCGACATTCAGGCGGTGGAGCGCAGCGGCGGCAGTGTCAGCGGCGTGCGCACCAGCGAAGGCGTCTTGACGGCAGACCGTTATGTGCTGGCCTTGGGCAGTTATTCCACCCGCATGCTGGCGCCCTTGGGTATCCGGATTCCGGTCTACCCGGTGAAAGGTTTTTCCATCACGGTGCCCATCACCAATGCCGCCAAGTCACCCGAGTCCACCATCATGGACGAAACCCACAAGGTCGCGGTGACACGTCTGGGCGACCGCATCCGAGTCGGCGGCACGGCGCAGCTTTCCGGCTTTGATCTGAACCTGGACGAGGGCCGTCGGCGCACGCTGGAATTTGTGGTGACCGACCTGTTCCCCAAGGGCGGCGACATGAGTCAGGCCGAGTTCTGGACCGGTCTGCGCCCGATGACACCGGACGGCACCCCCATTTTGGGCGAGACATCTCTTGACAATCTTTTGCTCAGCACCGGCCACGGCACACTGGGTTGGACCATGGCCACCGGCACCGGTCGCGTCATGGCGGATCTGATCAGTGGGCGCAAGCCCGAGATCAGCATGGAAGGCCTGACCGTCGCCCGCTACGGCTGACCCTTCTTAGCTCAAGCACCCCTGCATCAAGCGCTGGATGAACCAGCGTTTCGCTGCCGCATGGCCATTTGCCGGCCATGCGCACTCTTATTAAAACTATCTGGAGACATCCCTTGGATTCAATCACTTCGTTCATTACCGCCATCAATGACATCGTCTGGGGACCACCCATGCTGATCGCCATTCTGGGCACCGGCCTGTTTCTGCAATTGCGCCTGAAGTTCATGCCGATCACCAAAATCGTGGCTGGGTTCATCATGGTCTGGCGCGGGCGCAAGGCCGCCCCCGGTGCGCCCGGTGAAATCACACCTTATGCGGCGCTCATGACGGCACTGGCGGCTACGGTGGGCACCGGCAACATTGCGGGCGTGGCCACAGCCATTGCGGTGGGTGGCCCCGGCGCCATGTTCTGGATGTGGATGACAGCGCTGGTGGGCATGGCCACCAAGTACGCCGAGGTGTTGCTTGCGGTTCACTACCGGGAAACCGATGACCACGGCGAGCAGGTGGGTGGGCCAATGTACGCCATCAAGAACGGGCTGGGCCGCCGTTGGGTCTGGCTGGGTGGCGCGTTTGCGCTGTTTGGCGGCCTGGCTGGTTTTGGCATTGGCAACATGGTTCAGTCCAACAGCATCGCCGGCGCGCTGCAAGCCGGTTTTGGCATCAACCCCTGGGTCTCAGGCATTGTCATGACCGTGTTTACCGGATTTGTACTGCTGGGCGGTGTCAAGCGCATTGGTGCCGTGGCCGAGAAGTTGGTGCCTTTCATGTGCATCGGCTACATTGCCGTGGCGTTGATGGTGCTGGGCATCTATGTGGACCAGATTCCAGCGGCCTTTGCGTTGATTTTTGAGAGTGCATTCAATCCAGTGGCTGCCACTGGTGGCTTTGCGGGTGCGGCGGTCATGATGGCCATGCGTTATGGGGTGGCACGCGGCATCTTTTCCAACGAAGCGGGCCTGGGCACCGCAGGCATTGCACAAGCTGCCGGTCAAACCAAAAACCCGGTGGAGTCGGGTCTGGTCGGCATGATGGGCACCTTCATCGACACCATTGTGGTTTGCACCATGACCGGTCTGGTGGTGATCGTGACCGGCGCCTGGAGTTCTGGCCTCAAAGGGGCAGCGCTTAGTTCGGCGGCGTTTGCCACCGCATTCCCGGGATTCGGGGCACAGTTTTTGTCGATTGCGTTGGCCATCTTTGCCTTCACCACGATTCTCGGCTGGGCCTATTACGGCGAGAAGTGCTGGGAATACCTGGTCGGCACCTCGGTTGAAATACCCTATCGCGTTTTGTGGACCCTGTTCGTGATGGTGGGTGCGGTGATGCAGCTTGATTTTGTCTGGCTGGTGTCAGATACGCTGAACGCGTTCATGGCCTTGCCGAATCTGGTGTCCTTGCTGTTGCTGTCGCCCGTGGTTGCCAAACTCACGACAGATTACTTTGCCAAAAACCGCATCTGATCATGATGTCAGTGAATTCACACAGCGCTGGGGCCTGGTTGAGCATCGACCTTGATGCCATCTGTGACAACTGGCGCCTGCTGAAGTCTCTTGTGGCGTCCGGCAACTGTGCGGCCGTGGTCAAAGCCGACGCGTATGGCCTGGGTGCACGCCCCGTGGCCGACGCGCTGTATCGCGCGGGTTGCCGTCACTTTTTTGTGGCGCATCTGGGTGAAGGGATTGCGCTGCGCTCAGGTTTGGCCCCGGATGCTGTGGTGTATGTAATGCACGGTATTCCCCCGGGTGCCGAGCCGGAATGCCTGGCGCACGGTCTGGTGCCAGTGCTCAACAGCTGCCAGCAGATCGCCGCCTGGCGCGAGTTGGCCTGTGACAGGGGCGAGATACTGGCGGCGGTGGTGCAGGTTGACAGTGGCATGGCGCGACTGGGTCTGTCTGACGCTGAGCTGCAGCAGCTGAGCCAGGATGCGTCGGCGTTTCAGGGCATCAAGGTCAGCCATGTCATGAGCCACCTGGCCTGTGCCGACGACCCATGGCATCCGGCCAACCGGTCGCAACTGGCCCGCTTTGAAGCCGCCCGGCGTTTGTTGCCAACGGCAGCTGCCACCTTGGCCAACTCGTCGGGCATCTTCCTGGGGGCAGACTACCATTTTGATCTGGCGCGTCCTGGTGCGGCACTTTACGGCGTTGCACCGGTCCCAGGTCAGCCCAACCCCATGAAAGCGGTGGTCCGGTTGCAGGCAAAAGTCATTCAAACCCGCACCGTCCTTGCAGGCGAAGGGGTTGGCTACAGCTTCAGCTGGATCGCGCCGACGGACAGCCGGATCGCCACCGTGTCAGTGGGCTACGCAGATGGTTATTTGCGCAGCCTCAGCGGGCGGGGTTCAGCCTGGCTGGGTGATCAGGAACTGCCGCTGGTGGGTCGCGTCTCGATGGACACCATCACGGTCGATGTGAGCGCGCTGCTCGAACATGCGGTCCAGCCGGGGATGCTGCTGGACCTGATCGCTCCGCAGCACACTGTGGATGCTGTGGCCCAGCAGGCCGGCACCATCGGTTATGAGATGCTCACTGCCTTGGGCAAGCGTTATCACCGTCGTTACCTGCAGGCCGGTGAAACTCATCCGGTTTGAATCTTTTTATTTGAAAGCCAACAAAATGCCAGCCATTCTTCGCCTTCATCCCGGCCCGCGTTACAGCGAGGCCAGCATCCATGCCGGCACCATCTACCTGGCCGGCCAGGTGCCAACTGACACTGCTCAGGACATTGAGGGACAAACCCTCGAGGTACTCGACATGGTGGAGCGCCTGCTGCTTGAGGCGGGCAGCGACAAGTCCCATATCCTGATGGCGCAGTTGTACTTGGCTGACATGACCGACTACGCCGGCATGAACAAGGCGTGGGACCAATGGGTGGTGGCTGGCAGCGCACCGCCCAGAGCCACGGTGCAGGCGCAACTGGCCGACCCAGGTTGGCGCATCGAGGTCGTTGTCGTGGCCGCACTGCCGTGACACTTTGACGCCCGGGGCATTTCAGCTTCAGTTAAAACCGACCATGACCATCGTCAATCTGAACACCATCCTGACGCTCACCAACACCCAGATGGTGATTGAAATCGCAGCCACCGTGGCCTTTGCCCTGTCAGGGTTGATTGAGGCGGCGCGCAAGCGGCTGGATGTGGTGGGTATTTCCATGGTGACCGGGCTGACTGCCTTTGGCGGGGGCACGTTGCGCGACATCCTGCTCGACCGGCGCCCGTTCTTTTGGGTGCAACACGCCACCTGGTTGTGGGTGTTGCTGGCGCTGTGTTTGGGGGCCATGGTGTTCATGCAGGCCCGGCATCTGGAACCCACCGAGCGGGCCATGTTGTGGCCCGATGCTTTAGGTTTGGGTCTGTTCACTGCGGGCGGCACGCTGATTGCCCTGGATTACCAGATGCCGATGATTGTGGCTGTGCTGATGGGCACGGTCACAGCAGTCTTTGGCGGCGTCATGCGCGACATGGTGTGCAACGAAATTCCGCGTGCGTTTTCTGACCACCAGCCTTATGCGGTGTGCGCCTTTGCCGGTGGCTGGGTGCTGATTCTTGCGCAGGGGATGGAAGCGCCCCAATGGGCCTGCATGTTCGCCGCGTGTGCGACGGCCACTGCGCTTCGCATGCTTGCGTTGTATCGGGGTTGGGTACTTCCGGCTTGGGATTCGGGTGTTTCTGGCAAGGGCTAACAAAAATTCGCGCGCGCTCAGGCGCTGGCCAGTGTCGGCATCGCAAGTCGCCAGCGGGGGATAATCCGCGCCACATGGCACTCATCACACTACTTGAAGCGCAGCTGGCTTACGGACACGTGCCGCTGCTTGACCACACCACTTTTTCACTGGAAACCCAGGAACGTGTGGGCCTGATTGGCCGCAACGGCGCGGGCAAGTCCTCGTTGCTCAAAATCCTGGGCGGGCTTGAAAAACCGGACGACGGCATTCTGCAAGTGCAGGGTAACACCCGTATCTCCTACGTCGCGCAAGAACCGCAGCTAGATTCGGATGCTACTGTGTTTGTAGCTGTTAGTGCAGGTATGGCGAGAGCTATAGCCCTGATTGATGAATATTCCTTGGGCCATGGCGATCTGGACGCTATGCAAAGCGAGATTGAGTCGCTGGACGGCTGGACCTGGGAGCAGCGCGTCACCGAAACGCTGCACCGCCTGCACCTGGAGCCTGACGTGCTGATTGGCACGCTTTCGGGCGGCAACAAGAAACGTGTCGCACTGGCGCAGGCGCTGGTGGCCGCCCCAGATGTGCTGCTGCTGGACGAGCCCACCAACCACCTCGACCTCGACAGCATTGAGTGGCTCGAAGGCCTGCTTTGCGATTTCAAGGGCAGCATCGTCACTGTGACACACGACCGCTCCTTTCTGGACAACGTGGCGACCCGCATCGTCGAGCTGGATCGCGGCAAGCTGCTGTCTTATCCCGGCAATTTTGCTGCTTACTTGCTACAAAAAGAAGAACAGGCCGCGCAGGAGGTCGTCATCAATGCGCGCGCCGACAAGCTGCTGGCTCAAGAAGAAGTGTGGGTCCGCCGGGGCGTGGAGGCGCGGCGCACCAAGGCGCAGGGACGCATCAACCGGCTTGAGGTGTTGCGCGCCAACCGCGAGGCCCGTCGCGACGTTTTGGGCAGCGTCAAGCTCGATGTGGTCAGCGGTGCCGTCAGCGGCAAACTGGTGGCCGAACTGACCCACGTGAGCAAGAGTTTTGGCGACCACAAGATCGTGAATGATTTTTCCACCGTCATCCTGCGCGGCGACAAGGTCGGTCTGCTCGGCCCCAATGGCGCTGGCAAGACCACCTTGCTCAAACTCATTCTGGGCGAACTCAAGGCCGACCCGGCTCCCGCGAATGCACCCAAGCCCGGCCCTGGTGAAAGCGCCTGGGGCACGGTGCGCCAGGGTGCCAACATCACCGTGGCCTACTTTGATCAGATGCGTAACGCGCTGGACCTGGACGCCACGCTGGAAGACTTCATCAGCCCCGGCAGCGAGTGGATAGAGATCGGCAACCGCCGCCAGCACGTCAAGAGTTACCTGGGTGACTTCCTGTTTTCACCGGCGCGCGCCAATTCTCCGGTGCGCAGTTTGAGCGGTGGGGAGCGCAACCGCCTGCTGCTGGCGCGTTTGTTTGCCCGCCCCGCCAATGTGCTGGTGCTCGACGAGCCGACCAACGACCTCGACATTGACACCCTGGAACTGCTGGAAGACCTGTTGCAAAACTTTGACGGCACGGTGTTTCTGGTCAGTCACGACCGCACCTTTCTGGACAATGTGGTCACAAGCACCATTGCTTACGAGGGCAATGCCTACTGGCGCGAGTTTGAAGGCGGTGTGCAAGACTGGCTGACGCAGACCAAGCGGGCCAATGAGATTGCAAAAAATAGTGGTAAAAATGTATCGCAGAACTTTAACTACGGGCGTGAACAGCTATCTAAAGAAGAGCGATTGACGAACCTGCCTGAGGCTGTGGCTGTGGCTGCTACGGTGCCTGCCGCAGCGCTGCCCAAGTCCCGCAAGCTCAGCTTCAAGGAGCAGCGCGAGCTTGATGCATTGCCGGACCTGATCGCCAAACTGGAAGTCGAGCAAAAGGAAATCAGCGAACTTCTGGCTGATGGAAGTCTGTATGCGGTGGACAACAGCCGGGCACTCAAATTGGCCACCCGCAGCGCACAGATTGACGACGAACTTCTGGCGGCACTGGAGCGATGGGAGGTATTGGGCGCGTGATGTGCACACAGCTTGCCTGCCCTGTGCGATGGTGGTGGTCGGCTCTGCAATTTGTCATGGCTGACCAACCGGCAAGGCATTTCTTGGCGGGTTTGCGTGATTTAATTCGGATCATGTCAAAAACCTTGAGATGGATCATATTTTTGAGCTGTTGGGGCAGTGCGGCGGGCGCATTGGCTGCCACCAACGACCGCGCCGCGCCGCAACGCCCTCTGTGGCATGCCGTGTGGCAAGCACATCCTTCCGAGATCGCGCTGGCCTTGCTGATCGTGTTTGCCCTTGGCATGAGTCTGGCGGTTTTTTTATGGCGCAACAACCGCCTGCTGCGTGATCTGAGCCGAATCAACCGCGAGGCGCAATCCTCCTTGCAGATCGCAGCGGCGGCCTTCAACAGCGAGGTCGGCATGATCGTGACCGATGGATCTGCGCATATTCAGCGCGCCAATCCCGCCATGGCGGCTTTGCTTGGGTGCACCACGGAAGATCTGGCAGGGCAATCCACCCACCTGTTGCGAGGGACATCAACCGCTCCCGGCACGCTTCGAAAAGTCTGGCAAAGTGTGCAGGCCGATGGCCGCTGGCAAGGTGAACTCTTGTGCCGTCATCGAGATGGACACGATGTTCCCTGCATGGTGACAATTGCCGCCTTGCGCACCGCATCCAATGGACTGAGTGGTTATGTCGGGTCGTTTTCGGACATCTCGCGGCAGAAAAAGGCGCAGGAAGATATTCGGCAACTGGCTTACTACGACCCGCTGACGGAACTGCCGAACCGGCGCATGTTCCTCGAAGCCTTGCGTACCGCAATGCGCGCCGCGCTGCAAAACGGCACGCTGGCGGGCATCATGTTCATTGACCTGGATCACTTCAAGAACCTTAACGATGCCCATGGACATACGGTAGGAGACCAACTGCTCAGGCTTATCTCGCAGCGCCTGCAGTTGCTGATTGGGCCTGGGGACATGGCGGCGCGCCTTGGGGGCGATGAGTTTGTGGTGATGATGCCGCATCTGGACACGGGCGAAGACCGGGCCATGGCGCAAACCATGGACATGGCCGAGCGCATTCACAAGGCACTGCTGGCGTCGTTTGAACTCGACACCCCAAGCCGTTTTGGCATGCATGCCCAATCCTTGCGTTACACCTGCAGTGGCAGCATAGGCGTGGCCCTGTTTGGCCTGGTTGATGAGCCGTTGACCGAGGTGCTGAAACGCGCGGATGTGGCCATGTACCAGTCCAAACAGGACGGGCGCAACCTGATTCGCCGTTTTGATCCGATTGCGCAAAAGGCGCGCAACGAGCGAATGGCCCTGAGCAATGACCTCAACATCGCCTTGCACAATGGACAGCTGAAACTACTTTATCAACTTCAGGTCGACGCCCATAACCAGGCGGTGGGGGCTGAATGCCTGATGCGCTGGCAGCATCCGAAGCGCGGCATGGTGTCGCCGGTGGAGTTTATTCCGCTCGCGGAGGAGTCCGGCGCCATTGTGGCGATGGGGGATTGGGTGGTGCGCAGTGCCTGTGTCACGCTGGCGCGCTGGGCCACTGACCCGGCACTGAGCCACCTCACCTTGAGTGTGAACGTGAGTCCGCGCCAGTTCACCGAATCTGACTTTGTCGACCGGGTGTCCCGAATTCTGACCGAGACCGGTGCGCGGTCCCAGTTGCTGCGCCTGGAAGTAACCGAGGGCATTGTGCTACAGGACACGCAGGAGGTGATTTCCAAAATGCGCGAGTTGTGTGCCTTGGGCTTGAGTTTCTCGATTGACGACTTCGGCACCGGTTACTCGTCGCTTTCCTACATGCAGATGCTGCCGCTGGCCGAGCTCAAGATCGACAAGGCGTTTGTCAGCGACCTCACCACCAGCGAACGTTCGGAGGCCATTGTGAAAGCGATCATTGCACTTGCGCACAGCATGAACATTGTGATTGTGTCCGAGGGGGTAGAGACCCAGGCGCAGAAAGACCGGTTGCTGGCACTGGGTTGCACCCTGCTGCAGGGGTTCCTCATTGCACGGCCGATCGAGTGTGGCGAACTGGAAAGGCGGGTGGTGTCACACCATTCAGCGCCGGCACTAGTGGCGCCTTGAGCGGAGTGCCGCCTGCCCGGATGCACCTCCCTTGATTGCACCCGGTATCGTTGGATTTTGTGTAAAACTTTCCCACATTTAGTGTTAAGATGGGCCGACGCTTGCAAGAACAGACCATGCCCATCGCACCAGCTTCCACTGCCACGCCATCGCCTGCACTTGTGCGGGCCTTGCGCCGTGTTCTTCGGCCCCTGGTCCGGCTGATGCTGGCGCACGGCATCACATACACCTATGTGTGTGAGATGCTGAAAGCCCTGTTTGTTGACATCGCGGACAAAGATTTCCGCATTGGCCACACCCCACCCACGGACAGCCGCGTCAGTCTGGTCTCGGGCGTGCACCGCAAGGAAGTGAGTCGGTTGCGCCAGGAAATGGCGGCAGACACCGAGATTGCCCCCACCGTGGTGTCGCTGGGTGCGCAGTTGGTGGCGGTGTGGCTGAGTTCACCGCAGTACCTGGATGACAGCGGGCAGCCGAAACCACTGGCACGTTTTGTCAGTGAAGGTGGCGATGCCTCTTTTGAGGCGCTTGTCGCCGGTGTCAACAGCGACATTCGCCCGCGTGTGGTGCTGGATGAGTGGCTGCGCCTGGGCGTGGTGCACTTTGACGACCAAAAGCAGGTCTGCCTGAATACAGAAGCATTTGTGCCAGCCGCTGGTTTTGACGAAAAAGCATTTTTCCTCGGACACCATCTGCACGACCATGTGGCAGCTGCAGCCTCTAACTTGATCGGGGCCAGCAAGCCCTTTCTAGAGCGCAGCGTGCATTACGACGCGCTCAGTCATGAATCCATTGCACTGCTGGTCAAACAATCGGAACAGCTGGGCATGACCGCGCTGTTGGCACTCAACAAGAGTGCCATGAAGCTCGAAAAGTCCGATGCCGCCAGCACCGAACCGCATCAACGCATGACGTTCGGCATTTATTTTTATACAGAGCCGACGGCGCCCGTCGCCACCCCATCAACCGAATTGCAGGGAGTTCACCATGTTTGACACACTCAATGCCATCACGCGCGGCAGCATCCCCTGGGTAGTCAGGGCTGTGCTCACGGCCTGGGCCCTGAGTCTGCCCGCTGCCCATGCGGAAAACGCCTGTGGCAAGACGGCATCGCTGCTCAATCCCAATGCCATTCACGGCGGCATCGGTGGCACAGGTGCGCCGATACATTCAGACAATTCGTCTGTGCAGCCGTTGGCCGTTCGTCCAGGTATTGGAGGTACTGGTGCGGCTGAGGGTGGCATTGGCGGGACCGGCATTGTGGGTGTGGTCACTGGTTTTGCCAGCATCTGTGTCAACGGTGTCGAGGTGCATTACGACACCAGCACGCCGGTATCGGTCGACGGCGTCCCCACCTCCCTGGGTGACTTGGCCGTCGGGCAGGTGGTGGCGGTGCAGGCGGTGGGTGTCGGTGACGAGCTTTCGGCGCGCAGCATTGCAGTGATGCATGCGGCGGTGGGCCCGGTCGGTGCAGTAGACAGCATGACCGGTCAGCTTCAAGTGCTGGGGCAAAGTGTGCGCGTGGCTGATAAAGCCATGTTGTCTGGCCTCAAGCCAGGCAACTGGGTTCAGGTGAGCGGGTACCGGATGTTGTCGGGTGAGGTGGCAGCGTCCCGGGTCGAGTCGATTGCGCCCAGGGCACAGGCACAGGTCACCGGGCTGATGGGGTCTGCGTCCGGCACCGGGTTTGACTTGCATGGTGCCAGGATCAACCTGGACAGCATGCGGTTGTCAGGTGATGCGGTGCCTGGCACAGAGGTTTCCGTGCGGGGTCGCTGGGACGGCACAACTCTGCATGCGCAAGAGGTGTCGGTGGCGCCATCACGCCAGAATGTGGGCCGGGTGGAAAGGGTGGTGCTGGAAGGTTATGTGCATGCCGTGGACGGCAATAAGGTCAGCCTGGGCAACCGAGTGGTCACACTGGCCTCCGACGTCAGGATTTCAGGCAAGCCAGGTGACACCTTGGCTGTCAATCAGCGCGTGCGGATCAGTGGGCGTGTTGGCCAGGATCAGCGCGTGACGGCGGACCGTGTCAATGTGAGTTCACGCGATTCGCAGGCAAGGATGGATCAGCGCCCCGGAAGTGATGACTTTGACCGCAGATCTGACGATGTTGACTCTGACCGCAGATCTGACGATGGTGACTCTGACCGCAGATCTGACGATGGTGACTCATCTGGTTCCAGATCAGGCTCTGATGACGGCAGCAGATCGGGGTCAACGTCATCGACTTCTGGGTCGTCGGGTTCTAGTTCATCCGGCAGCGATTCGTCGGGGAGAGGTTCCAGGTCGTCGGGAGGTGACTCGTCAGGGACAGGTTCCAAGTCCTCGGGAGGTGACTCGTCAGGCACAGGTTCCAAGTCGTCGGGTGGTGACTCGTCGGGGTCAACCAGCGGGTCCAAATCGGACTCCTCCGGCAAGGGTTCTTCAGGCTCAAGCTCTGGATCTTCAGGGTCATCTGGCGGCGGCAGATCAGGCAGCGGGCACTCAGATGGCGGCAAAAAGTGACTACGACGCCTGCGGCTAGTCAGTTTGCACAAAAAAAGGAGCCCCGAAGGACTCCAAACTCGTTTGCTGTCCGGATCGTCAGATTTGAACGGCACACCGATGGTATTTGCAGAAATACAAATTCGGGCTAAGGGATTTCCCTTGGGGTGACAAAATCCGACCTGCTTGGGCGTTGCAGCGCCTCTAGCGGCTGGCTACCGGCTCGCCAGTTGTGTCTGGTTCATCCAGTTGCGTAAATCGCGCCACATTTTGAGCATCTCGGCATCGGTCGGGGTGCGCAGGGCGCTTGGTAACTCCACCGTGACCACCGGCATGGCATTCTGGACGCCGCCAAAGTTGCCGAGTGAGCCCGGAAACACGCCGATCTGATCCAGATACAAGCGGCCGAGCTTGGCCGGCGGCATCACCGGTCCGTCAAAGTCAAGCACCCCGTAAGGTGCATGGATGCTGACAATCACATCCGGCTTGAAACTGGCCATCTGGTCAAACAGGAACCTGGACTCTGGCTCACTCAGGGGCGCTTTGCCCGGCCAGCGACGCGGGTCCTTGCGGGTCAGCTTCTCCCAGTAGTTTTTGGTTTCACGCTGCCAGTTGGGTGTGGGGAAGTTGCGGTTCAAGTCCACCCCGTTGGCATTCATGCGCCGTGCCGGGCTGCTCAACAGGCCATCTGGGTTGAGTACCGGGATAAAGCGCCATTGGGTGGATTCGGGCGCGGCCTGCGCCCATTTCAGCCAGTGCAGCGCCACTGCTGCAGAAGAAAACTCGTCACCATGCATCGCCGCCACAACCAACACACGCAGCTTGGGCGCTTGCGGCTGGATGTCGCGCATCAGCAAAGGCCTGCCCTGCACACTGCGTGCCCCGGTGGGTTTAAGTTGCGCCCCATCACACAGTGCGCGCGATACGTTTGGCAACCTTGCGTAAAATTGGTCGCAAGCTCCGGTTTTGCGAGCGTCGTCGGCTATTGCATATGTAGCAAAAAAGAAAACCAGCAAAGTAAGAATACGCATGAACCAGATTTTAGAGGGCGACGGTCCGTTCCCAATGTCCCAGCCCGGCTTGGTCAAATGCGTTTTCGGTTAAATTTCCGCCCATGTCCTTGACCCACACCAGTGCTCGCGCAAGCCCCCCGCGTTTCTCCAGCACTGAATTTCGCACTGCCTTGGGCATGTTTGCCACTGGGGTAACGATCGTCACCGCGCGTGCCAGCGAAGGCCACTTGGTCGGCTTGACGGCCAATTCCTTCAACTCGGTGTCGCTCTCGCCACCACTGGTGCTCTGGAGCCTGTCGCAGTCGGCCACGTCGATGGATGCGTTTCGCACGGGCAGCCACTACGCCATCAACATCTTGGCAGCCGACCAGCAGGCGCTGGCACAACTTTTTGCCACCCGTGGGGTGGACCGCTTTGCTGATGTGGATTTTGTCGAAGGGCTTTGCGGCGCGCCCCTGTTGGCTGGCGCAGTGGCCACGTTCGAGTGCTTCAATCGCAGCCGCTATGTAGAGGGCGACCACGTGATTTTTGTCGGTGAAGTCGAGCACTGCGCTCATCGCACGGGCGCCGCGCCACTGCTCTACCATGGCGGCAAGTTCTATACAGAACACCCACTTTAGATAATAAAATTCATAGCTACTTGCGCTTATTTAATAAGGTCTATAGTCCAATTTCATGAATATCTGGTGTGCCAGAACCGGCACCTCCGAAGGCTAGCCGTGGGCCCTTGCATGGATTGCCGCTCGATCCGCTGCACCGTGAGCAACGGGTCAATGCTGACCAGCGTCAAGGTTTGCCTCGGGGCGCTGGCGTAGACTGACTGCCACCCTCGTCATCCAAAGGTATTGTCATGAACAGTAACACAACTGAACACATTCGCAGCGTGGTTTTGGTCGGTCACGGCGCAGTCGGTAAAACCACTTTGGCAGAACACCTGCTGGCGGCCACCGGTGCCATTGCCAGTCGCGGCTCGGTCGAAAAAGGCAGCACCGTGTGCGACTTTGACCCGGTGGAGAAGCAGCTGGGCCATTCGCTGCAATCAGCTGTGGTGAGTTTTCAAACCTCAGGCACCCATGTGTACCTGATTGACACCCCCGGCTACCCCGACTTTTCGGGTCAGGCCCTGGGCGCGCTGGCGGGTGCCGATACGGCCCTGATCGTCATCAGCGCGCAGACCGGCATCGAGCTCAACACCGAGCGCATGTTCACCCAGGCCGGCGAACGCGGTCTGTGCCGCATGATCGTCATCAACAAGATGGATGCCGACAACATTGACCTGGGTGCCCTGGTAGAGGACATCCGCGCGCGTTTCGGGCCGCAATGCCTGCTGCTGGACTTGCCCACCGCGCGTGGGCAAGAGGTGGTGGAACTGCTCGGCCATGACGACGGCGAGAGCGACTTTGCCTCGGTGGCCACGGCGCACCGGGCCCTGCTGGACCAACTGATCGAAGAAGACGAGCAATTGCTGGCGCGTTACCTGGAAGACGGTGTGGAGCCCAGCGGCGCAGAGTTGCACGCGCCGTTTGAGGCCGCGCTGCGCGCCGGGCATCTGATTCCGATTTTGTTCACCTCTGCCAAAACCGGCGCTGGTGTGCCGCAACTGATCGACGCACTGGTCAAACTGGCGCCGAATCCGGCGGAGGGCAACCCGCCACCTTTCTTCAAAGGCGACACTTCGTCAGAAGCGCAAGTGTTTGCCGCCCAACCCGACGCCAGCCTGCATGTGCTGGCCCACGTGTTCAAGGTGGTGATGGACCCGTTCATTGGCAAGCTGGGGGTGTTCAAGGTGCACCAGGGCACCCTGCGTAAAGACGCCCAATTGTTTGTGGGCGCCAGCAAACATGCCTTCAAGGTCACCCACCTGTACCAGTTGCAGGGCAAAGACTATGTCGAGGTCGATGCCCTGGTGCCGGGTGACATCGGGGCCGTCGCCAAGGTGGACGCGCTTGAATTTGACAGTGTGCTGCACGACTCACACGACGAAGACCAGATTCACCTGAAGCCGCTGGCCTTGCCGCAACCCATGCAAGGTCTGGCGGTGCAAACCCAGCGCAAAGGCGATGAGCAGCGCTTGTTTGAGATCTTGCACAAGCTGGAACTTGAAGACCCGTGCTTCAAAGTAGAGCGCCACCCCGGCACCAATGAGACCGTGATCCGTGGCCTGGGCGACATGCACCTGCGTGCCAAGCTGCTGCGCATGCAGCAGCAGTTCAAGCTGGAGCTGGACACCAGCACACCGCAAATTGCCTACATTGAAACCATCACCGGCCACGCCGAAGGCCACTGCCGCCATAAAAAGCAGAGCGGTGGGGCAGGGCAGTTTGGTGAGGTGATGCTGCGCGTGGAGCCTTTGGCACGCGGTGCCGGGTTTGAATTTGTCGACGTGGTCAAGGGCGGCGCCATCCCGGGTGTTTTCATGCAAGCGGTTGAAAAAGGGGTGCGTCAGGCCTTGTCGGAGGGTGTGGCGGCGGGTTTTCCGGTGCATGACCTGCGTGTGACCGTGTTTGACGGCAAAACCCATGCCGTGGACGGCAAAGAGGTGGCGTTTGTGGCGGCGGCGCGCAAAGCCACGCTGGATGCCATGCGCGCCGCCAAACCTGTGGTGCTGGAACCCTTGGTCAACATCGAGGTGATCGCCCCCGAAACCGCCATGGGCGACCTCACCGGCGACCTGGCAGCCAAGCGTGGCCACATCACCGGTTCACAGCCCCGTGCAGGCGCCACCGTGGCCATCAGCGGGCAGATGCCGCTGGCCGAGTTGGGCGACTACCAGAGCCGCTTGAAGTCGCTCACCGGTGGGCAGGGTTCATACAGCTTGGTGTTTTCGCATTACGCACAGGTCAGCGCGGACACCCAAGCGCGCCTGGCCAGTGCCTTCAAGCCTGAGCAGGCAGATGACTAACTTTTCAGGGCAATCACCAATGTCTGAGCGCATTTTGCTGGCGTATGCCACCACCGATGGCCACACCCAGCACATTTGTGAGCGGTTGAAATTCCTTTTGACCGCGCTCGGGCAGCGGGTGACCGTGGTGCCCATTGAGCAGGCCGACGCGCTGAACCTGGGTAACTTTGAGCGCATTGTCATTGGTGCCAGCATTCGTTATGGTCACCATCAGCCACAGGTGGCCCGGTTCATAAGCAGGCACCAGGCCACGCTGGAAAGCCGTCCCAGCGCGTTTTTCAGTGTCAACATTGTGGCGCGCAAGCCCAACAAGAACACCCCTGAAACCAACCCCTACGCACGCAAGTTCTTGCAGGGCATTGCCTGGAAGCCGCAGCTGGCGGCGGTGTTTGCGGGCAAGCTGGACTACCCCATGTATGGTTTTTTTGACCGCCAGATGATTCGCCTGATCATGTGGATGACCAAGGGTCCGACCGATCCCAAAGCCGTGGTGGAGTTCACCGATTGGGCCAAAGTGGAAGCTTTTGCGCACGCGTTGTGTGCCTTGACGCCAGGAGGTGCGCGCCCCGTGCTTCACTGATAATCGACTGGCTTGCGTTTTTGCGGCTGCGCACCCATGTATTGACTGTGAGTTGTATGAAAGACCATTACGCTGCCTTGCACCTGAGCAGTTCGGCGACGCTCCTTGACATCAAGAAAGCGTTTCGCCAGCAGGCTTCCATTCACCACCCGGATCGCAACGACGCGCCTGAGGCCGCCGCCCGGTTCAGGGCAGTGCAGGAGGCCTATGATGTGCTGTCGGATGCCGCCAAGCGCAAGGCTTATGACGACAACCGCCAGCGCAACCTGCTTGACAGCCCCATCGACACCGCCCGCACGATCTGGCTTGAGTACTTCAACCGCATTGCCTGAACGCCCCAACCATCACATAAGAGAACACCATGAGCATGTCCGCTTTTTTTCGCGTCCTGCGTAGCTCTTACCAGGCCGAGATCGATGACCTCAGTTTTGACTCCGAGGGTCGCAACGTGCTGCGCCAGCGCCTGCTTGAAAAACGCGGCCAACTCACGTTTTTACGCCAGATGATCGAACTCAGCCCCGAAATGGTCGCTGTGGTGTTTCATGGGGGCTTTCATTTCGAACAACCTGCGGTGATGGAGCAGGTGCTGACACTTGAGTCGGATGAGTTTCCGGACTGGCACAGTCTGGGCGAAGCGGTGCAGTTGACACCCTGGGCACAAGAGCTTGCCGATGGCTTCTTGCAGGAACCCCAAGGCGACTGGTTCATGACGGTCGCGGCAGCGCTTGAGTACATATACCAGCGGCCCTCATCGCATCACCACGAAGGTGCATCGCATGAAAACCATGAAGAGGCGACGCACCATCCTTCCAACCGTCGCGACCATGACCATGGCCATGATTTCGACAAGGACGACGAGCGCAACCATGACACCGACCATGACGAAGCCAGTGGCCAATGGCTGGAAGCGCACGGTTTTGACCGCAAGGAATAACAACCGCCACCTGCACCTAGACCTCAGCACATTTACAGGAAGACCACATGCAGCATTTGGCGTTGATAGAAAAAACACAGTCCCTGATCGCAGCGGGCGACATCACGGGGGCGGAACATGCCCTGGTTGAACTGGCCGACCGCGAGGGCGACGGTGCGCTGATGGAGGTGCTGGAACAACTGCCGCCCAAAGACGTGCTGGCGATCATCCGGGAGTACGACAACTCGCATGCGTCCATCATCAACCTGATGCTGACACCCGAGCAATTTGCCCGCGCCGTGGTGATAGAGAAACAATACCGTGACCTGACCCGCGCGCACCTGCGTGGCATGATGAATTCGGTGATTTTTCGCGATGGTGCCAAGCCGCTTGAGTTCCTGACCGCCATTGGCGACCTGGAAGGAGGCAGCGAGGCGCTTGCGGACTACTTTGAAGAAAAGTGGAGTCGCATCGAGGCCTTTGCCCGCAGTGGCACCTTTGATGCGGTGGAGGACGATGGCGAGATGCTGTCCGAAGACGACCTGCGTGCCAACGCCTACGCGTCCGCGCGTCTGGATGAGGACGAGGTGGCAGATTCCGACTGGATGCAATTGGCCTGGCTGTTGCGTTACCAGAACCCCGATCTGTTCATTGAAATGCTGCTGGTGTTACGCGCCAAAGCGCGTGCGTTCGAGTTGGGTCTGGACGAAGAAGACCTGTCTGAAGACGATGGCAAAGTGGAAACCGGCGACACCGACCGTGGCAAGGCCACACCCGCCGCACTCGACCCGGACGAAGAATCCGCGATCTGAAGCACGGCACAAAAAACCGCTCTGCATGACCAAGCCTGTTACTGACCCTGTCCATGGCCTGTCGCTGTTTGATGCGCGGCCATTTTTTGAAAAAGCCCTGGTTTACGGCCTGCAGCACGGCCTGATCGACGCTGGCAAGCGGGAAGCCATGGCGCAGGAAGCACCCAAAGGCATGGTGCAAATTGCCCGCTATTTCGGCAGTGAGTATTTGCGACCTGAGCTGGAAAAGGCGCGCGACCGCCTTGTCAATTTGGTCAGTTTGCATCTGGAGGATGCCAGCGGTGGCGACCTTCGCGTGGCGGCCGGGTTGCTGCGCGACCACTCGCTGCTGTCACGCTCCAAGGCGGGCTCGGACATGCTCAAGGCGCTGATTGTCATGCCGCAAAACACCCACTTTGGCATGAACGAGCGCGGTGGCTTCACTGACCGCCACATCCCGCAACTGGCACGCTGGTCGCTCGCCAGTTATGCCGACTACAAGGCTGAGTTTTCGGCAAGGCAGCATGCGGTGCAGGCGGTTGAGGCCGCGCTCTGGCTTTCGGATCAGTTGGGTTTGTCTGCAGACGAGTTGCAGGACGCAGAGCCCGACGCAGAAGCCGTCATTCGCACCGCGCTGCTGATGGGACTGATACGACGCAAAGAATTGCCCGACTGGGTGGCTTTTCAAAAACTGATTGTTGTGCTGCGTTTGAAGCAGCCAGCGCCCGAGTTGTTGAAGCTGCCGAAAGACCTGCCGCGAGACTGCCTTCCAGTAGTTGAGTCGGTACGCGAATCGGTGCTCAGTGATTGGCCCAAGCTGCTGGATGTGCGCCTGGCACCGCGCAAGCTGTTTGACCAAACCCCGGCGTTCATGGGGCGTTATTTCTGGCTCGAAGACGGCTTGAGCGAAGTCAGCCAGCATGACCGCAGCCGCTCCGCCGCGTGGGACAAGCTCACGCAAGGCCACAGTGACGATGGCACGGTGCTCACGCTCTGCCTGTGCGTGGCTGCTGGCAGCGCCCCCAAGACGCTGTTGGCGGAAAAATCAGCTGCCGCCCTGGTGCGAAAGATCCGCAAACATGGCCTGCAACCCGGTTTGGCCGTTGATTACCTGAGCACCCATGCGCCCGAGCAGCATCGGGATGATTTTGTGCAGCTTTGGCAGGAGTTCCTCAATGAATCACAAGCCACCTTGCTCAGCGACCATGACCACAAACTCAATGATGCGCTGGCGCTGCTTCGACGCGAGTGCAATGTCAGCTGACCAAGGTGTCAAGCGGGGCGATGGACAAACATGTGTGACAGTTCCCGATTCATCTGATCCGCATCCCCGGTGTTGAGCTCCAACAACCGGCGCAATTGGGTCAAGCTCTGTAAATCGATGTCTTCACAGGCTATGCCGATGTTGCAGTCTTCCAAATGTGCCACCTTGCCGTTCATTTGGATGGATTCGCCACCTTCTGCCAATGGCAGGTTAAGACGGCATCGGTCATTTAAGGCCACCGGAACGGGGCATGACGTGCGCACCAGGGCACCTTTCAGTGCGATGTCAAGCAAATCTACATCCATGGTTTGACCAGATAGGTCCAATGACACCTGCGCAAAAAACGGCACGCGTGAAAAATGGCGGTGACTTTCAGTTGTTGGTGGTTTCATATCGGGTTCCTTGAAGGTTTGAACGCTGATACCTGTCTTGACCACAGGATGATAAGGCCGGCATAAAAGATCGCTGCCGTCGGGTTAGAGTCAACCGAGATTGTTCATTAGAACTTGTGCCGACTTTGGCGGCACAATGGCTTCTCACATTTTTTGTGGCTTTCTAATGGCATCCATTAGAAATTGTTCAATGAAATCAAAGCTGTTGCTCTGAATTTGCCGTCATCATGAAACCCTATGACCCGTTCGATCTCAAGTTCAGCTCTGGCGAAGTCACCGCTTGGGGTGGCCTGGCCTTACTCAAACGCATGCTGGACGGCCTGGACTTTCGATCAGGTGTACAAAGCCGGCAACTCCCCCCGCCAGGCTCAAACCGTGGCTATCGCCCGGAGCAACTCATCGAACAAATGATCGTCAGCATCTGGTGTGGCGCAGCCAGGCTCGCACAGGCTGACATCACCCGCCTGGATGCCACCCTGGTGCGACTATTTAATATCAATCACAAGGTTAAATCCACCGGCTTCCAGCCGGTCAGCTTCAGCTAGGAAAATGAGGGCGCTGGAGGGCTGAAATGGACTATAGATACGGGAATCACACGGTATTTGAGATTGAGTACCACTTTGTGTGGGTGACGAAATATCGGTACAAGGTACTGACGGCTGAAGTTGCAGAGCGAGTCAGGGAGATGGTTCGGCAAGTGTGCGAGTCGTTCGAGATACGGATAGTGAAGGGCATGGTGAGCAAGGATCACGTGCACATACTGGTGAGTGCGCCGCCGAACATGGCGCCCAGCGAGATCATGAGGCGGATCAAAGGCAACACGGCGAGTCGG
>CAISLL010000028.1 GCA_903886165.1 uncultured beta proteobacterium
CAAAATAAGCCGCCACGTTAAGCAGCTCAAACACTTCCAGCACGGCCGGGCTGTGTGCCACCAGTTTGAGGTTGCGTTGCTGTGCCAGCGCGGTCTTCTTGGCCAACATCAGCAGTTGCACACCGGCGGTGTCGATTTCGGTCACGCCGGACAGGTCGATTTCATCTGCCGGGGGGCTGGCCAGCAGCACCGGTTTGAGTTCAGTGGCGCGAAAAATGGTGAGCTCGCCCTCAATACGCAAGACATTTGGCGCGCTCATGGCAGGCACAGCCGTTGCACGGCACTCACAAGTTGTTCGGGCTGGAAGGGTTTGACCACCCAGGCGCGGGCACCGGCGGCCTGGCCTTCGCGCTTCTTTTCTTCAGCCGATTCGGTGGTGAGCATGATCACCGGGGTGAACTTGTAGGCCGGCATCTGCTTGACGGCTTTCAGGAAGGCAATGCCGTCCATCACCGGCATGTTCACGTCGCTGATGATCATGTGGACTTTCTGGCCGGTGAGCTTGGATAAGGCATCTTTGCCGTCCACGCCCTCGATGACGTCGTAGCCCGCCGTTTTCAGCGAAATGCCAACCACTCGCCGCATGGAAGCGGAGTCGTCGACAACCATAATGAGTTTTGCCATGGCTTGTCCTCTAGAAAAAACTGATGTCGGTGGTATTGCTTTGCTTGACCTTGCCGCCTTCATGAATCACATGCTGGTCGGCCATCACATAGGTCCTTTTCAGCTCGGTCAGCAGTGCTTCGGCGTCAAGCGGCTGTAACACACGGCTTTCGGCGTAAGCCTGCGTTTGCGCTTGCAGCACTTGTGGCAGGTGGTCAAGGTTTTTGTTCACCTGGGTCATGATCTGGCTGACCCGGTCTTGGAACTGCATTTGCACCAGCGCCTGGTTCACCTCGTCCTGAATGCTCATGCTTTCAGATTGCAGCAGGTCGCTGGAACGTTGAAAGGCTTCGGTCACGCCCTTGAAGTCGGCCATGACACGGTCGATGGTGGTGTGCACTGCCTCCAGCGACTGGTCTTCAGCCACCACGGATTCACGCACCACGGTGCAGGTGTCGGTGATGGCGCTGCTGATGACCTTGACCTTTTCCGCAATGTGTCGGCCGGTTTCGCCAGACTGGTTGGACAACATTCGGAACTCTTTGGCCACCACCGCAAAGCCGCGCCCGAGTTCACCGGCACGGGCCGCTTCAATGGCGGCATTGAGCGCGAGCAGGTTGGTTTGCTGCGCAATACGGGCCACGTCGGCGGCCATGTCCTGCAGTTCCACAATGAAGCGATCCAGCCCCTGCACCTTATTGAGCATGTTCTCCATGCTGGTCATCGAGGTTTGTTGAACTGCGATCAGGGCGCGCAGGTCTTCCTCGCTCTTGGCAAAGAGTGCCACCACGCCGTTGCCGCCACCGCCTATGGTGTCGGTCTCCTGGGTGGCGGTGCGCAAGGCCACGTCGAGCTTGTCAACAATGCCGCCAAAGCGGTCAGACAACGCGTTGACGGCAGATTCCATCTGGCTGCGGGAGGATTCAATGTGGTTTTTCCAGACCGGCACCAGGTCTTCGCCAAACTGGGCCTGCCCTGCCAGGTAGTCGTCAATGGCGGCGTGCATGCCCTGGCGCAGGGCCATGAGTTTGTAGCCAAGCAAGCCACCCGCCGCCAGCAGGCTCACGGCCAAGCCACCGGCCAGCCAGGTCAGCCCACCGGCCAACAGCACCGCCAGGGCCGCCAGCATGCCAAAGCCCAGACCCCACATCAGTTCACGCAGGTGTTTGAAGCGTTTCATATGTGAACCCCCGAAAGGTGTGCAGCCTGTGCCGGGGCATCGCCGTGACCGCTGTGCCTGTCGGCGGCCAGGCGGGCGATGATGGGCATCAGGTCGGCGACAAAATTTCCCTTGCCCACCAGTGCCACCGCGCCGAGTTCCAGTGCGGCCGTGCGGTAAGACTCGCTGTCGTGTAACGACAGGAACAGAATGCGCGGTGGCTTGGGCCAGGTTTGCATCTGGGTGGCCACCTCAAACCCGGTCATGTGTGGCATCACGATGTCGAGCAGCACCAGGTCGGGCTGCATCGTTTGCGCTTTGGCCAGTGCCTCGGCGCCGTCATAGGCCTGCCCGACCACCTCGGCTTCGGGCATCATGGCGAGACACTGTGTGACAGCGTTCAAAAAAGTGTGGCTGTCATCCACCAGCAAAATCCGCAGACTCATGCTGCGGCCCCAGCAAACATCTGAGTGAAAGGCTCTTGAATCATGAACCCAACTTTAGGGGGGCTGGTTCAAAAAGAACATCAGGCCAACACCTGAGTTTGCTCGGGGAAACACCTTAGATGCGAATGCCCTGATGTATCGCCGCCTGATTGTCCAGGCGTGGATGCCTGCTGCCTATTGCGCTGGCGGCACACCAGGCGCAAATGCCACACTGAACGTTGTCCCGGTGCCTGCCTCTGAGGCAAACACCAGCTTGCCGCCAATTTGTTGAGCCAGGTCAGAGACCAGTTGCAGTCCCAGCGAGTGTTCGCGGCGCTCGTCAAAGTCGGCCGGCAAACCGATGCCGTTGTCGCGCACTTGCAGGCGCCACTTGGGTGGCTCATTCCGGTTGCTGGGTTGGGCGCGCAATTCAATCAGCAGCTCACCGATGCAGCCGGGCGGGAACGCGTGTTTGAGCCCATTGGAAATCAGTTCATTGATCAGCAGCCCGCAGGGGGTGGCCAGATCCATGCTGACTTGCACCGGGTCAAGCTGCAGGTTCAGGCGCACCAGGCCATTGCTTTGGGCGCGAAAAGCCTGGGTGGCAAGCTGTTTCAGGTAGCCACCCAAATCAACGGCGGCAAAGGTGCCCGAGCGATACAGGGTTTCATGCAGCAAGGCCATGGCGCGAATTCGCCCTTGCATTTCCTTCAGCACCAGCGTGGTGTCAGGCTGGTTGCTGCGTCCGGCTTCCAGGCGCAGCAGGCTGGTGATGACTTGCAGGTTGTTTTTGACACGGTGGTGCACTTCGTTCAGCAGTGCCACTTTTTCTTTCAGGGAGGTCTCCAGTGCCTGATGTACGCGCCTGCGCTCGGTGATGTCCTGCTTCAGGGCGACATAGTGGGTGACCTGTCCATCGGCATCCACCACCGGTGCCACCACCGCCTGTTCGGCAAAAAACTCGCCGTTTTTCCTGCGGTTTTCAAGCTCTCCGCGCCAGACACCTCCCGCCATCAAGGTCGCCCACAAACCCTCGTAAACCTCGGGTGCGGTCAGGCCCGACTGCAGGATGCGCGGGTTGCAGCCACAAATCTCTTCCGACGCAAAACCTGTACTCTGGGTCACCTGTGGGTTGACGTATTCAATGATTCCGTCCAGGTCGGTGATGACGATCGAGATCGGCGCTTGCTGCACGATGCGCGAAAACTGGCGCAGTTTTTCGTCGGCTTTTTTGCGTTCGGTGATGTCCATCATGAACCCGTGCCACAGCACTGATCCATCAGCCTGACGCTCTGGCAAGGCATTGCCTGACAACCAGCTCACCACGCCATCGTCAAACTTCACCCGATACTCCTGGTGCCAGGCAGTCAGATGGTCAGCGGATGCCTGGATGGATGCCACCACGCCAGCGATGTCATCAGGGTGAATGATCGCAAACACAGCGCTTGCATCTTCCTGCACCGATTGCGGGCTCATGCGGTAAATGTTCTGGATGTAGTCGCTGGCAAATGGCATGCAGCCACTGCCATCTGGGCGCAACAGGTACTGGTACACCATGCCTGGCACGCGCCCGGCAATTTTGAGAAGACGGCTGGAAGTTTCCTGGACGGTGGTCTGTGCCGCCCTTAGTTCATCAAGCGAACGGGTCAGGTCTGCTGTCCTGGCACGCACCTGCCTGCGCAGGGCATGACTCCAGCCGCCCAGCAACAGCGCCAACAGCACGGCGATTGCCACCACGTAGCGCGCGTACCTCAGGTAGGGCGGGTCCACATGTTGGTCTACCGGCGCACCACGCCATTTGTCCTCGATGGCCTGGTACTCGGCGGCTGTGATCCGGGCAAAACCGTCGTCAAGCAATGTCATCAGGTGCTTGTTGCCCTTGCGCACAGCACGGTGAAACTGACCGGAATAAATGGGCGGGGACTGGCGAAAATCCTGCTCGATGCCGCGCTGGTTGAGCAAGTAGACAGCGGGCGGCTCATCCATGCAAAACACCCGCAGGTCGCCCGCTGCGGCCGCAGCAATCACGGCCGAGTATCTGGGGTAGGGCTTGATGTAAATGCCTTGTTTTTGGAGCACCTCTGCACAAGCATCACCGTCTTTCACACTCACCGTGAAACCCTTGAGTGACGCCGCATCCACGATGCCGCTGACGCTGCGGTGAAAGAAGATGGGGACATTCACCGTGGCATAGGGGGCGGAAAAATCGTAAATATTTTCGCGCGCAGGTGTGTCAAAGATCAGGTCAATCACATCTGCCCGGCCCGCCTGTATGAACTGCTGGGCGGATGCCCAGTCCATGGCCTGCAGGTTGACCGTCACGCCGGTGCGTGCCTGCCACAGCGCCCAGGTGTCTTTCAGAATGCCCTGCAGTTCCCCGGCTGAATCACGAAACATGAAGGGCGGG
>CAISLL010000029.1 GCA_903886165.1 uncultured beta proteobacterium
AATGCCAAGCTAGAGCCAATTGGCACGCGTATTTTTGGACCAGTGACACGTGAGCTGCGCACTGAGAAGTTCATGAAGATCGTGTCTCTGGCACCTGAAGTTTTGTAAGGACATCACATGAACAAGATTCGCAAAGGCGACGATGTGATCGTGCTCACTGGGCGCGATAAGGGCAAGCGTGGCAAGGTCACGCTGCGTAAAGACGACTCCCACCTGATTGTTGAAGGTGTGAACATCGTGAAGAAGCATGCCAAACCCAACCCGATGAAGGGTGAGGCTGGTGGCATCGTTGAAAAGACCATGGCGATTCACCAGTCGAACGTTGCAATTTTCAATGCAGCAAGCGGCAAAGCCGATCGCGTGGGAATCAAAGTGCAGGCTGATGGCAAGCGCGTTCGCGTTTACAAGTCAAGCGGCGAAGAAATCAAGGTGGCATGAACATGGCTCGTTTGCAACAACTCTACCGTGAAAAGCTGACGCCAGAGCTGATGGCCAAGTTTGGCTACAAATCCACAATGCAAGTGCCGCGCCTGACCAAGATCACACTCAACATGGGTGTGAGCGAAGCAGTAGCCGACAAGAAGGTAATGGATCACGCAGTTGGTGATTTGACAAAAATCGCCGGGCAGAAGCCTGTCGTCACGATGTCAAAGAAGGCGATTGCCGGTTTCAAGATTCGCGAAAACCAGGCAATCGGTTGCATGGTGACACTGCGTGGTGCTCAGATGTATGAGTTTCTGGATCGCTTTGTCACCGTGGCGCTACCCCGTGTGCGTGACTTTCGTGGTATTTCCGGCCGTTCGTTTGATGGCCGTGGCAACTACAACGTAGGTGTCAAAGAACAGATTATTTTCCCTGAAATTGAGTATGACAAGGTTGATGCCTTGCGTGGCCTCAATATCAGTATCACGACAACGGCCAAAACTGATGAAGAGTGCAAGGCGCTTCTCGCTGGTTTCCGTTTCCCCTTCAAGAACTGAGGTGACCTGTGGCTAAGATGGCTTTAATCGAGCGCGAGCTCAAAAGAGACAAACTGGTTGCCAAGTACGCAAAGAAACATGCGGAATTGAAGGCGATCTCGACAGACGCAAAGCGCACTGACGAAGAGCGTGCCGCGGCCCGCCTTGGTCTGCAAATGTTGCCTCGCAACGCGAACCCGACTCGTCAGCGCAATCGCTGCGCGATCACGGGTCGTCCACGCGGCACTTTCCAGCACTTCGGCCTGGCGCGTGCAAAGATTCGTGAAATGGCATTTGCTGGTGAAATACCCGGTATTGCCAAGGCAAGCTGGTAATCGGCAGGAGATATAGATATGAGCATGAGTGATCCGATCGCCGACCTGCTGACGCGCATTCGAAATGCGCAAATGGTTGCAAAAACATCTGTTCGTGTACCTTCGTCCAAAGTGAAGGTCGCGATAGCCCAAGTTCTGCATGACGAAGGCTATATTGATGGTTTCAAAGTGAACACAGTTGAGGGCAAGCCTGAACTGGAAATAGCTTTGAAGTACTACGCTGGACGTCCTGTGATTGAGCGCATCGAGCGCGTAAGTCGCCCGGGGCTGCGGGTCTACCGCGGCAGTGACGCCATTCCGCAAGTCCAAAACGGCCTTGGTGTGGCAATTGTCACAACGCCAAAGGGTGTGATGACTGATCGCAAAGCGCGCGCTACCGGTGTTGGTGGTGAAGTGCTCTGCTATGTCGCCTAACGTGTGGCATTGAGGAGAAACATAAGATGTCCCGTATAGCAAAGATGCCCGTCACCATTCCAGCCGGAGTGGATGTGACTATGAGCAGCCAAAGTGTCAGCGTCAAGGGTTCTGGTGGCGTGTTGTCATTGGCTCAAAATGCCTTGGTCAAGATTTCATCTGATGCAGGCAAACTGAGTTTCAACGCGGCCAATGATTCGCGTGAAGCCGATGCCATGGCAGGTACGCTTCGTCAACTCGTGAACAACATGGTTCTTGGTGTGACCAAGGGCTTTGAAAAGAAGATGACGTTGATCGGGGTGGGTTACAAGGCCCAAGCCCAGGGTAACAAACTGAACTTGACAGTGGGCTATTCACACCCGGTCAATATGGATATGCCTGCGGGCATTACCGTTGCGACCCCGACGCCAACAGAAATTGTTGTCAAAGGCGCTGATCGCCAGCGTGTTGGTCAGGTGGCGGCTGAAATTCGTGCGGTGCGTCCGCCCGAACCCTACAAGGGCAAGGGTATTCGCTACGCAGACGAAACAGTCGCAATCAAAGAAACCAAGAAGAAATAAGGATCTGCATCATGTTGAGCAAAAAAGAGCAGCGTCTTCGCAGAGCCCGTCAAACCCGCATCCGGATCGCAAATCAAGGTGTGGCGCGTCTGACGGTGAACCGCACCAATTTGCACATTTACGCCAGCGTCATTTCTGGCGACGGTGGCAAGGTTCTGGCAACGGCATCAACTGCCGAAGCGGATGTGCGTCAATTGCTGGGTGGATCCGGCAAGGGCAGCAACATAGCTGCTGCCCAAGTCATAGGCAAGCGTTTGGCTGAAAAGGCAAAGGCTGTTGGTGTTGAAAAAGTAGCGTTTGATCGTGCAGGGTTTGCGTACCATGGCCGCGTAAAAGCGCTGGCTGATGCGGCACGTGAAGCTGGCTTGCAGTTCTAAGCAGATCGGAAATTAAGATGGCTAAAGTACAAGCAAAAATGCAAGGTAAGGCTGAAGGGCCTGAGGACGGTCTGCGCGAGAAGATGATCGCGATCAACCGGGTCACGAAAGTGGTCAAGGGTGGTCGAATCCTGGGATTTGCAGCACTGACCGTTGTGGGTGACGGCGACGGCGCCGTTGGCATGGGTAAAGGAAAATCCAAGGAAGTTCCAGCGGCTGTGCAAAAGGCAATGGAAGAAGCGCGCCGCAATATGGTCAAAGTAAACCTCAAGAACGGATCAATCCATCACAAGGTGATTGGGCAGCACGGTGCTGCTTCCGTGATGATGGCGCCAGCACCTAAAGGCACCGGCATTATTGCGGGCGGACCCATGCGCGCTGTTTTTGAAGTGATCGGCATCACGGACATCGTTGCGAAGAGCCACGGTTCCTCGAATCCCTACAACATGGTGCGTGCGACATTGGACGCGCTTTCCCATGCAACAACGCCTTCAGTGGTTGCAGCAAAACGCGGCAAGACCATCGAAGAGCTGTTCGCTTAATTGGAGTCAAAGAGATGACAACGCAAAAGAAAGTTACGGTACAGCTTGTGCGCAGCCCGATTGGTTGTGCAGAGTCGCACCGTGCGACCGTTCGCGGCTTGGGTCTGCGCAAACTGCGCAGCACTAGCGAGCTGGTGGACACGCCTGAAGTGCGCGGCATGATCAACAAGATCAGCTATCTGGTCAAAGTGCTTTAAGAGGTAAATGATGGAACTCAATGGCATCAAGCCGGCTGACGGCGCAAAACATTACAAACGCCGTGTCGGGCGCGGCATCGGGTCTGGTTTGGGTAAAACTTCGGGCCGTGGTCACAAGGGTCAAAAGTCGCGTGCCGGCGGTTACCATAAAGTCGGTTTCGAGGGCGGTCAAATGCCTATGCAACGCCGTCTGCCAAAGCGAGGGTTCAAGTCTGCGCAGTTGAAGTTCAACGCCGAGGTGACGCTGTCAGCGTTGAACTTGCTGGACGCTTCGGAAATCAATGTTGTGATGCTGAAGCAGGCTGGCCTGGTAGGTGAACTTGCCAAAGTTGTCAAGGTCATCAAAACCGGTGAAGTTACCAAGGCATTCACTTTGAATGGCGTTGGAGCTACCGCAGCAGCCAAGGCTGCTATCCTGGCTGCCGGTGGCAGCGTTGCTTAAGTCTGATTCGGAATTCGCGTAAGTGGCAACTGGCAGCTCAGCATCCTCAGCAAAAGGCGACAAGTACGGTGACCTGCGTCGCCGGCTGGTGTTCTTGTTGCTTGCGCTTGTGGTTTACCGCATTGGCGCGCATATCCCTGTACCTGGCATTGATCCTGTTCAATTGCAACAGTTTTTCAAGGGGCAGCAGGGCGGTATCCTGGGTATGTTCAACATGTTCTCAGGCGGTGCACTTTCCCGGTTCACTATTTTTGCCCTGGGGATCATGCCGTATATCTCGGCATCGATCATCATGCAGTTGTTGGGTTATGTGTTGCCTGCTTTTGAGCAATTAAAAAAAGAGGGTGAGGCAGGTCGCCGCAAAATTACCCAGTACACGCGTTACGGCACGTTGGGATTGGCCTTGTTTCAGTCTCTTGGCATTGCAGTGGCATTGGAAAGCTCAGCTGGTCTGGTGATCGCTCCCGGGTTTGGTTTCCGAATGACGGCTGTCGTTACCCTGACTGCAGGCACCCTGTTTTTGATGTGGTTGGGCGAACAGATCACCGAGCGTGGTTTGGGCAATGGCATCTCAATTCTGATATTTGCTGGTATCGCAGCTGGATTGCCCAGTGCTGTGGGTGGTCTGTTGGAACTGGTCCGCACTGGCGCAATGAGCATCATCGTTTCACTTTTCATCGTCATCATGGTGGCGTTGGTGACCTATTTCGTAGTGTTTGTCGAGCGGGGTCAACGCAAAATTCTTGTCAATTATGCGAGGCGCCAGGTTGGGAACAAGGTTTATGGTGGCCAGTCGTCCCACCTGCCGCTGAAATTGAACATGGCAGGTGTCATACCTCCAATTTTCGCTTCGTCGATTATTTTGTTGCCGGCCACAGTGGTGGGTTGGCTAAGTGCTGGTGATTCCATGCGTTGGTTGAAAGACATTGCCGGATCATTGACGCCTGGACAACCGATCTATGTCATGTTTTATGCGGCTGCTATCATTTTCTTTTGCTTCTTCTATACGGCGTTGGTATTTAATAGCAAGGAAACGGCTGATAACCTTAAGAAGAGCGGTGCATTCGTTCCTGGCATTCGTCCTGGTGATAACACCGCAAAATATATTGACAAAATCTTGCTTAGATTGACATTTGTCGGTGCAATTTATATTACTCTTGTTTGCTTATTGCCTGAATTTCTGATCTTGAAGTACAACGTGCCATTTTATTTTGGTGGTACATCTTTGTTGATTATTGTTGTCGTGACCATGGATTTCATGGCTCAGGTTCAGAACTATTTGATGTCCCAGCAGTACGACTCTTTGCTGAAAAAAGCTAACTTTAAGGCTACTTGAGGTTAAATATGGCAAAAGACGATGTTATTCAAATGCAGGGCGAGATAGTGGAAAACCTGCCGAACGCCACTTTCAGGGTGAAGCTGGAAAATGGTCATGTGGTATTGGGGCATATTTCGGGCAAGATGCGAATGCACTATATTCGGATTTTGCCTGGCGATAAAGTCACCGTCGAATTGACACCGTATGATTTGAGCCGGGCGCGTATTGTGTTTCGGGCTAAGTAAGTTTTAATATTAGGAATTGTTTAGGAGAACGCAATGAAAGTTTCGGCTTCGGTAAAAAAGATTTGCCGCAATTGCAAGATTATCCGACGTAAAGGTGTTGTGCGTGTGATCTGTACCGATCCCCGGCACAAACAGCGTCAGGGTTAACTGCACAAGTTATAGAGGATCAAAATGGCACGTATCGCTGGTATTAATATTCCCCCGCAAAAGCACTCGGAAATTGGCTTAACGGCAATTTTTGGTGTCGGACGCAGTCGCGCTCGCAAGATTTGTGAATCTTGCGGGATCGACTATTCAAAAAAAATCAGGGACCTTACAGACGCTGAACTTGAGAAGCTTCGTGATGAGGTTGCCAAATTCACCATTGAAGGCGACCTTCGTCGTGAGACCACGATGAACATCAAGCGTTTGATGGACATTGGATGCTACCGTGGCTTCCGGCACCGTCGCGGCTTGCCTTTGCGTGGCCAGCGTACGCGTACCAATGCGCGCACCCGTAAAGGTCCCCGCAAGGCAGCGGCTTCCCTCAAGAAATAACAGGTTCTGAAAGATCACTATGGCTAAAGCACCGGCTAATAATGCAGCACAGCGTGTTCGCAAGAAAGTACGCAAGAACGTAGCTGACGGGATAGCGCACGTTCACGCGTCGTTTAACAACACCATCATCACGATCACTGACCGTCAAGGTAACTCCTTGTCATGGGCATCCTCCGGTGGCCAGGGTTTCAAGGGTTCGCGCAAGTCGACTCCGTTTGCAGCACAGGTGGCATCGGAAGTCGCTGGACGCGCTGCCATTGAGCAGGGCATCAAGAATCTTGACGTAGAGATCAAGGGCCCAGGCCCTGGTCGCGAGTCATCGGTTCGCGCATTGGCAGCATTGGGTATTCGGATCAACATGATCGCCGATGTGACACCCGTGCCGCATAACGGATGCCGACCACAGAAGCGCCGTCGTATTTAATTTTTTATCAAGCCCACCGCCACAAACCCTGCGAGGTTGTGGCTCCCGCGTGATGCGCGGCAGATGACTAAAAGGAAATTCAAGTGGCACGTTACTTAGGCCCAAAGGCCAAACTCTCCCGCCGTGAAGGCACCGACCTGTTTTTGAAGAGCGCACGTCGTTCAATCGGCGACAAGGCAAAATTTGACTCCAAGCCAGGTCAACACGGGCGCACCTCAGGCGCGCGTACGTCTGACTACGGATTGCAACTGCGGGAGAAACAGAAGGTCAAACGCATGTATGGCATTCTCGAAAAGCAGTTCCGCCGCTATTTTGAGGAAGCGGATCGTCGCAAAGGCAATACCGGTGCGAACCTGCTTGGTTTGCTGGAAAGCCGCTTGGACAACGTGGTATACCGCATGGGTTTTGGTTCGACACGTGCAGAAGCGCGTCAGCTTGTTTCCCACAAAGCCATGCTTGTGAATGGCAAGGCTGTGAATATTCCTTCATTCATGGTTAAGGCTGGCGATGTGATCGCCGTGCGCGAAAAGTCGGCCAAGCAAAATCGCATCGTTGAGGCGTTGCAGTTGGCGCAGCAAGTTGGTATGCCTGCCTGGGTTGACGTCAACGCAGAAAAGGCTGAGGGCGTGTTCAAGGCTGTTCCTGATCGCGATCAGTTTGCCGCGGATGTGAATGAGTCTTTGATCGTTGAGTTGTATTCCCGTTAATTTGGCTCGCCAGTTTTTATTTTGCTGCGAAGGCCTTTGTTGGCCTAGTGGTGTTTCGTCAGCCTTACCGATGTAACGAGTCGGGGGTATTGAGAGGATTTATTCATGCAAAGTAATTTACTTAAGCCCAAAGCGATCCACGTCGAACAGTTGTCGACAAATCGCGCCAAGGTTGTCTTGGAGCCGTTTGAACGCGGGTACGGGCACACGCTTGGGAACGCTCTGCGCCGCGTGTTGTTGTCGTCTATGCCTGGCTATGCGCCCACCGAAGTCACGATTGCTGGCGTTCTCCACGAATACTCATCCATTGATGGCGTTCACGAGGATGTTGTCAACATCTTGTTGAACTTGAAGGGGGTTGTGTTCAAGCTACACAATCGCGATGAAGTGACGCTCAGCTTGCGAAAGGATGCGGAGGGTGTGGTCAGTGCTGCTGACATCCAGACACCCCACGATGTAGAGATTGTCAACCCTGATCATGTCATTGCAACCTTGGCTCATGGCGGCAAGTTGGACATGCAGATTAAGGTCGAAAAAGGCCGTGGCTACGTGCCCGGTACCCTGCGCCGGCATGGAGACGAGCCCAGCAAATCGATAGGACGCATTGTCCTTGATGCGTCCTACTCTCCAGTGAAGCGCGTCAGCTATACAGTTGAAAGTGCGCGCGTCGAACAGCGTACCGATCTGGACAAGCTGATTGTTGATATTGAAACCAATGGTGCAATTTCGGCTGAAGATGCAGTCCGAGCGTCGGCAAAGATTTTGGTTGAACAGTTGGCGGTCTTTGCGCAGCTTGAGGGCGGTGAAGTTGATGCCATTGTCTCAACTTCTGGACGCGGCAGTTCGCAATTCGACCCAGTCCTGCTAAGGCCTGTTGACGAGTTGGAACTGACGGTGCGCTCTGCAAATTGTTTGAAGGCAGAGAACATTTATTACATCGGTGATTTGATTCAGCGGACAGAGAACGAGTTGTTGAAAACACCGAATTTGGGGCGCAAGTCCCTGAACGAGATCAAGGAAGTGTTGGCCTCTCGTGGGTTGACTCTTGGCATGAAGCTTGAAAGTTGGCCGCCGGCTGCACTCGAAAAGCGATAAATTGGGAACCGGAAGGGTTTCGCGCAAAGGGTAGTACCTCATCCGGCTACCTCAAATTAAAGACAGGAAAAAATATGCGTCACGGACTTGGCTTACGTAAACTAAACCGCACATCCTCACATCGTTTGGCGATGTTGCGTAACATGATGAATTCCTTGATTGAGCACGAAGTCATCAAGACAACAGTGCCAAAGGCTAAAGAACTTCGCCGTGTGATCGAACCCATGATCACGTTGGCAAAAGTTGCGACCGTTGCAAACCGGCGTTTGGCATTTGACCGTTTGCGTGATCGGGACAGTGTCGTCAAGCTTTTTGATGTTCTTGGCCCGCGCTTTAACGCACGGCCCGGCGGCTACACGCGCATCCTGAAAATGGGTTTTCGGGTCGGTGACAACGCACCAATGGCGCTCGTTGAATTGGTTGACCGTGCTGCTGTAGAAGAAAAACTTACCGAAGGTCAAGTTGCTGCAGAATAAGTTATAATATAAACATCGCGCGATGGAGCAGTCTGGTAGCTCGTTGGGCTCATAACCCAAAGGTCGGAGGTTCAAATCCTTCTCGCGCAACCAATAAAATCAAGCACTTAGCTTGAATAAACGCCCACACAATGTGGGCGTTTTCGATTCTAGCCAAAAATAGCCAAACTGTAGCCAGTTTGTAGCCATGGATATTTCGCCTAGAGTCCGACTTGACCATTGGGTCTCTAGACATGCAGAAGTAGTTTGTGTGACCTTTGGTGCAACTTTTCTGAGAGAGTGTCAAAACAATTCGGCTGCATCAAACGAAATCCGGTTCTGTAAGCCTGTGATCGTCAACATGGGTTTTGCACCGTATTGGTCTTCAGAAACCGTTCCCCTGTCAATCCATGGCATGTTCAAACAATCATAGATCGACTCCCACTCATCACCCACTCGAATGAGCAAATCAGGGTTCGGGAAGTAATGACCGTTTTGAGTTCTGATCCAAAGCTTGCGTGCAGGCGTGTAACTACTGTTTATTTCACCTCGGGCGAGAATCTGATTGACGTAACTGCGTTTGCGACGAATTTGCTTCCACAAATGGATGGGAAGTGACTCGAGAACCTTATGCAACTGTTCAGCGAAGTAGCCCTGCGCAAACTTCCATGGCGGTTGATCACGGTAGCAGCAGCGCGACCACTGAGTCTTTAATCCTGCGAACATCAGACTGTGAACCCAATATTCGCCCTGATGGCGCTCAAGGCGAATCAGCCTCGAATCCACCTGCACATCAATTGAGTCAGGTGCAATCAAGTCAAACAAGGGGCCTATTGCCGCCTTGGCGAATTCTGTTTCTTCCAAGGCACGGCTTAACGCATACTGCCATGCCGTATGACCAAAATCATCAACGGAATCTGGATTCGCGCCGCGCTGGATGAGCGCTTCAATTAATTGCACGTTGCCGGCACGGGCTGCCAGCATCAATGGGGTGGCTCCAACCGCGGTCAGGTGATCAACACCATATACATCGCATTGCCGAAGGATATCTTTGAAATTCCTGGCCGCAAATGCCTGCAAATGCCGGTGCCGTAGTGAAATGACTGCACGGTGTGCCAGCTTTGTCTGCTGCTCGAACTCGGCATCGTAAAAGCCCAGTCTGGCAGTGTGTCCAATCCAGCCAAACTCGCCATCGGGCGCAAGACTCCTTGCTGGCTGGAAATTGGTGCGCGCCAGCTTTTCAATCCACGCTTGCTGGCCGTGCCAAAGTCCGTAGTCCAACAATGCCTGACGCGGCTTTGTACTTGGGTTGTTGCGATCAAGTGCTTTAGCGGCAAAATCCGACATCAGGGTCTGTGACCAAGGCACCCACGGGACGGGCTTGAACTGAAGAATGGTGTCGCGAATCACTTGGGCTTGTTCCTGCTTGCCCTGGAGTTCGAGCTTGCGAGCCTCTTGAGCCCACTCTTCTTTGCTG
>CAISLL010000030.1 GCA_903886165.1 uncultured beta proteobacterium
TCCATGACGGCTCGCTTTATGAAACACTGAGTTTGGCTGTGGCACGCCTGGCGATGCGCCAGCCTAAGCTTGAGTTGGTGTTTGAGGGGGATTCCAGCAATGCCGTTGGACTGGAGTCTCTCAAGGTTGGTCAGCGACGCGTTCCGGTGGATGTTGATGTGGCTGCCCTGGTGCCCTTCCGGGGCCGACAAGGCAGTTTTGTCTATGTGTCGGCCAGTGATGTGTTGCAGGCCAAGGTGGCACCTGACGTGCTGCGTGGCGCGATAGTGCTGGTGGGCGCCACTGCACCGGGCCTGCTCGATCTTCGCACCGTGCCCATGCAGGATTCCTATGCCGGGGTGGAAATGCACGCAAACATGGTGGCCGGCATTATGGATGGCACCATTCGGGCGCGCCCCGCCTATGTGATGGGCCTGGAATTGGTGTCGCTGCTGTTGACGGGCGTGCTGCTGGCATTACTCTTGCCAGCGTTGTCGCCCCTTTATGCGACGCTGGCCTCGGTGGCAGTTGCCGTGGGTCTGACAGCGCTGAACTTGTGGGCTTGGAGCGCGGGCCAATTGATAGTGCCCCTTGCTTCAGGCCTGGTACTCACCGGCGGTTTGTTTGTGCTCAACATGTCTTATGGTTTTTTTGTGGACTCGCGCTCGAAACGCCTGTTGGCCAAACTGTTTGGCCAGTATGTGCCACCTGAACTGGTGGATGAAATGGCCAAAGACCCTGGTGCCTACAGCCTGGCCGGGGCAAGCAGGCAAATGACTGTACTCTTCTCTGACGTGCGAGGCTTCACCACCATTTCAGAAGGCTTGAGCCCGACCCAACTTACCGAGCTGATGAACGAGTTTTTAACCCCCATGACCAAAGTGATTCACAAACACCGTGGCACCATTGACAAGTACATGGGCGATGCCATCATGGCATTTTGGGGGGCGCCACTGCTTGACCCCCAACACGCCCGCCATGCCTTGCTGGCCGCCATGGACATGGTGGCCGGGTTGCAGGCCCTTCAAGGCCATTTCAAGGCCAAAGGCTGGCCACCCATCCAGATTGGGGTTGGCTTGAACACCGGCGAGATGACGGTGGGCAACATGGGCTCAGAGTTCAGACTGGCGTACACCGTGATGGGTGATGCAGTCAACCTGGGCTCCCGGTTGGAGGGCTTGACGAAAGAATACGGCGTGCACATCATCGTCAGCGAATTTACGCGCGCTGCGGTGCCTGACTTTGCTTATCGGGAACTGGACTGTGTGCGCGTCAAGGGCAAGGACCGCCCGGTCCGGATTTACGAGCCCCTGGGTCCGGCGGCTGACTTGACGCCGGCAGACCTCCAGGAACTGGCGCAATACGACGAGGCCTTGCGGCTGTACCAAGCCCAAAGCTGGACACTGGCGAGTGACGGGTTTGCCAGGTTGCAGCACCAGTACCCCGCGCGCAAGCTCTACATGCTGTATGCCAGCCGTGTCCTGCACGTTAGCCAGAACCCGCCTGGTGCAGACTGGGATGGCTCGTACACATTTTTGACCAAATAAATCAACGCATGGAGTTCACCCATGAATGACGAAGCACACCTGCCGCAGGCCAGCACGCTGGATGTCTTGCTGGAACGACTGGAACAACTCAATGACATTGGCACGTCGTTGTCAAAAGAGCGCGACATCAAACGGCTTCTGGAGCAAATCCTCTTGGCAGCCAAAACCATCACCCATGCCGACGGCGGCACGCTCTACCTCATGTCGGATGATGGCAACACCTTGCGCTTTGAGATTCTCAGAACCGACTCCTTGGGCATTGCCATGGGTGGCACCACCACCGATGCGATCAATTTCCCCGACATCAAGCTGCGTTCCGAGGACGGTCAGCCCAACAACACTCTGGTGGCTGCCTATGCGGCGATCCACAAGGTGACAGTCAACATTGCAGACGCCTACAGCAACAATGATCATTTTGACTTCACCGGCACGCTGGTCTTTGACAAGCGCACTGGTTATCGCTCGCAGTCGTTTTTGACCGTGCCGATGCGCAACCATGAAGGTGATGTGATTGGTGTGCTGCAACTGATCAACGCTCAGCACCCGCAGACAGGGGTGGTTCAGGCATTTGCAGCCGAAGATCAGCGCCTGACCGAATCGCTCGCCTCCCAAGCTGCCATTGCCTTGAGCAACCGGTTGTTGCTGACCCAGCTGGAGGAACTGTTTGAGGCCTTTATCGGCCTGATCAACCTGGCCATCGACGAAAAGTCGCACTATACCGGTGGCCATTGCCAGCGAGTGCCCGCGCTCACCATGATGCTGGCCGAAGCCGCCGATCAGACGTTTCAAGGCCCACTGGCCGGTTTTCACATGACCGACGAGGATCGGTACGAGCTCAAGATTGCCGGCCTGTTGCATGACTGCGGAAAGATCACCACGCCGGTCCATGTGGTGGACAAAGCCACCAAGCTGCACACCTTGTTTGACCGCATCGGGCTGATTGACACCCGCTTTGAGGTGCTCAAGCGTGATGCTGAATTGGCTGGCCTGCGCCAACAACTGGCCTTGCGGCCGGTGGTTGAACCGGCTGGCGAGGCCGCCGTGCGCGCCACAACACAGACCACACTGGCCGAATTGGACGACGACCGGGAGTTTCTGCGCGCCGCCAACATCGGTGGCGAGGCCATGAGCGACGCTGACCTGGCCCGGGTGCGCGACATTGCCAGTGCCCATGAGTGGCGTAATCCCGATGGCCTTCAAACCCCCTTCCTGTCCGCAGATGAAACAGAAAACCTGTGCATCCGCAAGGGCACCTTGACAGCTGCGGAGCGCGATGTCATCAATTACCACATCGTGGCCACCATCAAGATGCTGGAAAAATTGCCCTGGCCAAGGCACCTGAAGAGGGTGCCCGAATATGCCGGCGGGCACCATGAGCGCATGGACGGCAAAGGTTACCCCAAGGGACTGACCCGAGAGCAGATGTCGGTGCAAGCGCGCATCATGGGCATTGCTGACGTTTTTGAAGCCCTCACAGCGTCGGACAGGCCCTACAAACCTGGCATGAAGCTGTCTCAAGCCATGGGCATCATGGCCAATCTCAAGGCTGGCGGCCATTTGGATCCCGATTTGTTCGATGTGTTCGTTAAACAGGGTGTCTACCGCGAATATGGCGAACAGTTCCTGAGCCCCATGCAGCTTGATGAGGTATCCCTGCCATCCTGATCGGTCGTCATGCAACTTGATGAACAACCCACATGAAATTTGTTGAACCATTTCCCGCCGAGCGTCTGCCTGAACTGCTCAGGCGCATGCCAAAAGCAGAATTGCACATGCACATCGAGGGTTCGCTGGAGCCTGAATTGATGTTCGCCCTGGCTGCACGCAATGGTTTGAGCGTGCCCTACCCGGACGTCGAGTCTTTGCGGTGCGCCTATGTATTCAACAACCTGCAGGAGTTTCTGGATATTTACCATGCGGGCACACTGGTGCTGCGCAATGAGCAAGACTTTTACGACATGGCCTGGGCCTATCTGCAGCGTGCCGCCGCAGACAACGTGCTGCACACCGAGATTTTTTTCGACACCCAAACCCACACTGGCCATGGCGTGAGCGCCGAAGTGGTCATTAACGGCCTGCACCGGGCCTGTGCCGATGCAAAGGCCGGGTTGGGCCTGAGTGCCTCGTTGATCCTTTGCTTTTTGCGCCATTTGAGTGAGGCAGAGGCCTTTGAAGCGCTGGAGCAAGCCCTGCCCCAGCGCGACAAATTGGTCGGCATTGGCCTGGCATCGAGTGAATTGGGGCACCCGCCCGAGAAATTCGCCAAGGTGTTTGCCAAGGCCCGTGCGCTTGATTTCCGGCTCGTGGCTCACGCAGGTGAGGAGGGGCCACCGGCCTACATCTGGAGTGCCCTGGATGCACTGAAAGTTGAGCGCATTGACCACGGTGTGCAAGCCATGCGTGACCCGGCCTTGATCCAGCGTCTGGTCCAAGGCAAGGTGCCGCTCACAGTCTGCCCCCTGTCAAACCTGAAGCTGCGCGTGTTCCCCACGCTGGCGCAGCACAACCTTGGCCGCATGCTGGAGGCAGGTTTGGTGGCCACCGTCAATTCAGACGATCCGGCCTACTTTGGTGGCTACCTGAACGAAAACTACACACAGACCTTTGCCGCTTTGGGCCTGGCCGCCCAACACGCCTGGCAACTGGCCCACAACAGTTTTGAGGCCAGTTTTGTCGAGGCATCGGCCAAGCGTGCGATGCATGACCGCCTGGACGGGTTTTTCGAGACGTTTGAATGAGGACAAGGTTGTGCTGCGCGCAATGACAGCCTGCAAACTTGGTCGATGTGTCGTCCGCGTGGTGTTTTTGACCGGTGAATTGGGTAAGCTCGGAACCCCATGAAAGCTTACCGCGCCGCCATTCTTCGTTTTGCCCCTGACAATGACCCGCACGCCTGCGCCGTGTATGAGGACGACGGACTGCTGGTGGTTGGCCCCAACGCTCAGGGCCGGCAAGTGGTGCAGGCGGTCGGGCCGTACCAAGAGGTGCGCCAGCGTTTTCCCGGTGTGGCCGTGACACATTGGCCTGGCCGCATCATTGCGCCAGGTTTTGTCGACTTGCACAGCCACTACCCGCAAACCAACGTGATCGGATCACCCGCCGAGGGTCTGCTGCCTTGGCTTGAAAACTACACGTTTCCTGAAGAAAAACGCTTTCTAGACCTCGAATACAGTGCGCAATCTGCTTCGTTTTTTATAGCTGAATTGCTGCGTAACGGCGTCACCACCGCACTGACCTTCGCCACCTCGCACCCGACCTCCGTGAATGCACTGTTTCAGGCCGCCCAGCAAAACCGTCTGCGCCTGATCACCGGTCTGTGTCTGATGGACCGCCATGCCCCGGCCGATTTGCTGAACCAGCCTGCACATGATGGCAGCACCGATGCCACCGAGCAAAGCCTGCTGGATTCTGAAGCTCTGATCACACGCTGGCATGGTGTGGATCGCCTGGGTTATGCCATCACGCCGCGTTTTGCACCTACCAGCACAGACGCCCAGTTGCGTGGTGCCGGCGAACTGGCGGCCAAATACCCGGACGTGTGGATTCAATCGCATGTGGCAGAGAACAAGGCCGAGATTGCCTGGGCGCGCGCGTTGTTTCCCGCCTCGCGCAGTTACCTGGCGACCTATGCGGACTTCGGCCTGCTGCGCCAGCGCGCCATCTACGCGCATTGCATCCACTTTGACGACGAGGACCGTGCACTGATGCGTGACACCGGCAGTGCCGCCGCTGTCAGCCCGACCAGCAACCTGTTTTTGGGCAGTGGTTTTTTCGACTATGCCGGGGCCGACCGTGTGGGGTTTCAGTACGGGCTTGCCAGTGATGTGGGCGGCGGCACCAGCTTCAGCCCGTTTCACACCATGCTGGCGGCGTATTACGTGGGGCGGGAAGGGCAGACCAAAGCTGGGTTGTCGCTGTCGCCGCAGCACCTGTGGTGGCAGCACACCGCCGGCGCTGCGCGTGCACTGGGGCTGGATGGCGTCGTTGGCAACCTGCAGCCGGGTTGCGAGGCCGATTTTGTGGTGCTGAACCCGCAGGCAACACCGCTGCTGGCACGCAAGACGGCGCTGGCGGATAGCCTGGACGAGTTGCTGTTTTCGATGGTGGTGCTGGGAGATGACAGGCTCATTGAACGCACGGTGATTTCGCAGTCTTCTCAGGCCTGAAGCCTGACAAATGAGGACAGGTCAAGAGGATCCCGAAAGTTGGCGTGTGCCCACGCGGCACCACCGGGCTATGAAAAAGCCATCACTTGCAGGTGCTGTGATGGCGCTGACGGCGGCAGCTCTTTGGGGGACGACAGGCACCGCTCAAACTTTTGCGTCATCGCAAACTTCGCCGTATTGGATTGGCGCCCTGAGGCTGGCTGTTGCTACGGTCTTCTTTGCGGCTGTTGTGTTTATTGGTCGATCCCGCCAGGTCCCGGGTCGGGTGTTGTGGCGCGTCGTTTGGCGCTGGGCACTTTTTGGCGGAATAGCCATCGCGGCTTACAACCTGTGCTTTTTTGCCGGGGTGAAGGCCACCGGCGTCGCCGTGGGAACCGGCGTCGCCATTGGCAGTGGCCCGGTGTGGGTCGGCTTGCTGGATTGGCTGATCGCCAGAAAATCACCACAACCGGTTTGGTGGCTTGGCACCGCTGCTGCGGTGACGGGGATCAGTTTGATGCTGCTGGAGACAGGTGCGGACGCAACATTCAATCCGGTCGGATTCGGTCTGTGTCTGGCTGCGGGTTTCGCCTATGCCAGTTACACCATCGTGGCCAAGCATCTCGTAGGCATGGCCACACCCCAAATGGCATCATTCCTGATTTTCTCCGTGGCGGCGGTCATTGCCGTGCCGGTGGCGGCTCTGGTATCTCCGGTTTTTGTGTCCTCGCCCTCAACGTGGGTCATGGTGACTTATCTCGGCGTGGTTGTCACCGGTATTGCATTCCTGCTGTTCAGTCATGCCTTGCGTCGTGTGTCGGCGGCAAGCTGTGTCACGTTGTCGCTGGCAGAACCGTTGATGGCATTTGCCCTTGCGATCGCGGTCGTGGGAGAGCAGCCTGGGGCGGCGGCCTATGGCGGCCTCTGTCTGGTTGTCGCCGGGCTGTTGCTGGTGGTTTGGGGTGAGTCCAGCCGCAGTCAAGATCGCGCTGAATGACCGCTGGTTGCTGCAAGTCATAGTGTCTCTCAAAAAGTGAGAAGTGGCTAGATCGGACCCCAGACTGAGGTCTTTCTCTTTGAGCATGGGAAAGAAATAGAAAAGGTCTATTTCTTATATGCCACCTGCCCAAAATGCCCCAGGTACTATGGAAAAACACCAGGTTGTGGTCTTTGCGAAGTTGAAGTAACTGGCAGGTGGTCTTGTTTGAAGCCAGATGCCGGGCGGGTGATCGTCACGCAAGCAAACGGGGTTGGCAGCCGGTCACTGCTTACAATCCACCAACCTTAGGAGTTGAGTTTCCATGACCATCAAAAGCGACAAATGGATCCGCCGCATGGCTGAGCAGCACGGCATGATCGAGCCCTTTGAGCCTGGCCAGATTCGCCAGAATGCTGCCGGTCAAAAAATTGTCAGCTACGGCACCAGCAGTTACGGCTACGACATCCGTTGCGCGCCTGAATTCAAGGTTTTTACCAACATCCACAGCACCGTGGTTGACCCAAAAAACTTTGACGAAAAGAGCTTCGTTGACTTCAATGACGACGTGTGCATCATTCCTCCCAACAGCTTTGCGCTGGCGCGCACCGTCGAATACTTTCGCATCCCGCGCAACGTGCTGACCATCTGCCTGGGCAAAAGCACTTACGCGCGCTGCGGCATCATCGTCAATGTGACCCCGTTCGAGCCTGAGTGGGAA
>CAISLL010000031.1 GCA_903886165.1 uncultured beta proteobacterium
ACTGGCTACTCATCTCTCCTGTACCTGAAATTGTTGCCGATCGACCAACTGAAAATTGACCGATCTTTTGTGCGTGATGTGCTCACCGACCTGAATGACGCTGCGATTGCGCGCACCATCGTGGCGCTTGGGCAGAGTCTTGGCCTTTCTGTCATTGCAGAAGGGGTCGAAACACAGGTGCAGCGTGACTTTTTGGCGGCAAATGGTTGTGACTTGTATCAAGGTTATTTCTTCAGCCGCCCGTTTCCCCTTGATGACTTCACGGCTTATGTGAATCATTCGCAAAGCTCGGTACAGCACAGTCTTTCCTGACGACTCGTAGTCAGCGGCGCTGAACGTTGCGGGTTTGTTTGCAGGCGTCAAGTTACTGACGTCAGACCAAGCTGGGATTTTCCGCTGGCGAAACAGTGGTGTTTGATCCACGCATGCACGTCCCACAGGCTCATTTGCCTTGTTCATGGTTTCCGTCTTGGCGACCCAGGCGGCCTTCAATCCTGCGCACCACGTCACAATATTGGCCCATGAACTCGCAAACCCTGACCCATTCACCGCTGGCCGAGCGCCTGCGCCCCAAGACCCTGGGTGAGGTGGTGGGCCAGCAGCATTTGCTGGGGGAGGGCATGGCGCTGCGCCTCGCCTTTGAATCCGGCCAGCCGCACAGCTGCATTTTCTGGGGCCCGCCGGGCACCGGCAAGACCACCATTGCGCGGCTCATGGCAGATGCATTCGACGCCCAGTTCATCACCATCAGCGCCGTGCTTGGTGGGGTCAAGGACATCCGCGAGGCGGTTGAAAAAGCCCAGCTGGCGCAGCAGCAGGGTTTGCGCACGCTGGTGTTTGTAGATGAAGTGCACCGCTTCAACAAAAGTCAGCAGGACGCATTCTTGCCGCATGTGGAAAGTGGCCTGTTCACCTTCATCGGGGCTACCACCGAGAACCCGTCGTTTGAAGTCAACTCGGCCTTGTTGTCACGCGCGGCGGTGTATGTGTTGCAGGCGTTGTCTGCAGAAGATTTAAAGAAAATTGTGCTTCTGGCCCAGGAATATAAAGCGCTGCCAGCTATTGAAGGCATAGCGGTTGAGCGCCTGGTCGCGTATGCCGACGGTGACGCGCGCAGGTTGCTCAACACGCTGGAAATCCTGGCGGTGTCGGCGGGGCAGGAAAAGCGCAACGAAATCACCGATGCCTGGCTGCTCAAGGTGCTGGGCGAGCGCATGCGCCGCTACGACAAGGGCGGTGAGCAGTTTTACGACACCATTTCGGCACTGCACAAGAGCGTGCGTGGCTCGGACCCCGACGCTGCACTGTATTGGCTGGTGCGTATGCTCGATGGTGGTGCAGACCCGCGCTACATGGCCCGCCGCTTGATTCGTATGGCCAGCGAAGACATCGGCCTGGCCGACCCCCGTGCGCTGCGCCTGGCACTCGACGCGGCCGAAGTGTATGAACGTCTGGGCAGCCCCGAGGGCGAACTGGCGCTGGCTGAATGTGTGCTGTATCTGGCTGTGGCACCCAAAAGCAACGCTGCCTACAAGGCCTTAAATGCGGCCAGGGCTTTCGTCAAACAGGACGGCACACGAGCCGTGCCGATGCACCTTCGCAATGCACCGACCAGGCTGATGAAACAGCTGGACTATGGCAAGGACTACCGTTATGCACACGACGAGGCCGATGGTTTTGCCGCAGGTGAGCGTTATCTGCCCGATGGGATGGCCGAGCCAGGCTTCTACAAACCGGTGTCGCGCGGGCTTGAAATCAAGATAGCCGAAAAGTTGAACAGCTTGAAGCAACGCAACGATCAATCGCGCTGATATGTGGTTAAGCTTGCTAATCATGCAGTCGCGCAAGGGTAAACCCGGTTTGGGCACGGCTCACGTGGTGGGTGCCCTTGACTACAATCTGCCCCACTTGACTGCCGGGGTCTACGTTGGCAGGCTTATTGCTAACTCACCGGTAGGGCCCAAAAGGCTGAACCGCGCATCACACTTCTGGTGTCGATGAATTCACCCGCCAAAAATCGGAGACGAAGATATGGAAATTTTCATGCAGCAGATCATCAATGGTCTGGTGTTGGGCAGTATGTATGCGTTGGTAGCCTTGGGTTACACCATGGTCTACGGCATCATTGGCCTGATCAATTTCGCGCACGGCGAGGTGCTGATGGTCGGCGCACTCACCAGCTGGACCATCATTGGTCTGATGCGCGAGGCAATGCCCGGCACGCCCGGCTGGCTGATTCTGCTGATTGCACTGGCCATTTCGTGCATCGTGGCGGCAGTGCTGAATTTCACCATCGAGAAAGTGGCCTACCGGCCGCTGCGCAACAGCCCACGGCTGGCCCCGTTGATCACGGCGATCGGCATGTCGCTGTTGCTGCAAACGCTGGCCATGATCATCTGGAAGCCCAACTACAAGCCCTATCCCAACCTGCTCCCCAGCGTCCCGTATGAAATTGGTGGCGCCGTCATCACGCTCACCCAGGTGCTGATTCTGGGCATGACCGTGATGTCGCTGGCGGTGTTGATGTGGCTGGTGAATTACACCAAATTGGGTCGTGCCATGCGCGCCACCGCTGAAAACCCGCGTGTGGCGGCCCTGATGGGTGTCAAGCCCGATGTGGTGATTTCAGCCACGTTTGTGATTGGCGCCGTGCTTGCGGCCATTGCCGGCGTCATGTGGGCGGCGAATTACGGCACGGTCCAGCACACCATGGGTTTCCTGCCCGGCCTGAAGGCCTTTACGGCGGCGGTGTTTGGCGGCATTGGCAACCTGGCCGGTGCGGTGGTGGGCGGTATCGCACTGGGACTGATCGAGTCACTGGGCGCGGGCTACATCGGCGCCCTCACTGGGGGGGTGCTGGGCAGTCATTATTCGGATATCTTTGCGTTCATTGTGTTGATCGTTGTGCTCACGTTGCGGCCTTCGGGCTTGCTGGGTGAGCGGGTGGCGGACAGAGCCTAAGGAGACAGATCATGAAACAAAAACAAATCATCGTTTTTCTGCTGGCGGCTGTGGGCTTGTTGCTGGTTCCGCTGGTGCTGCAGAACTTTGGCAACGCCTGGGTGCGCATTGCCGACATGGCACTGCTCTACGTCCTTCTGGCGCTTGGCCTGAATATTGTGGTCGGATATGCGGGTCTGCTCGATCTTGGCTATGTGGCGTTTTTTGCCATTGGCGCCTACATGTACGCGCTGATGGCCTCACCGCACCTGACCGAAACATTTCCGGCATTTGCGGCGATGTTTCCTGATGGCCTGCACACCCCGCTCTGGATCATCATTCCGGCGGCCGCAGGTCTGGCGGGTTTGTTGGGCGTGCTGTTGGGTGCGCCCACATTGCGGTTGCGGGGCGACTACCTGGCCATTGTGACGCTGGGGTTTGGCGAAATCATCCGGGTGTTCTTGAACAACCTGGATCATCCCGTCAATATCACCAACGGTCCCAAGGGCATGGGCGCGATTGATTCCCTGTCGTTTTTTGGCATGAGTTTTGGGCGTACAACCGAGTTGTTCGGGCTTGCCTTGCCTTCGGTCACCTTGTATTACTACCTGTTCCTGACGCTGGTGGTCTTCAGCGTGGTTATCTCGCACCGGCTGCAGATGTCGCGCGTCGGGCGCGCCTGGATGGCCATTCGCGAGGATGAAATTGCCGCCAAGGCCATGGGCATCAACACCCGTAATCTGAAACTTCTGGCCTTCGGCATGGGCGCCACGTTTGGCGGTGTGTCCGGTGCCATGTTTGCGTCGTTCCAGGGTTTCATTTCGCCGGAATCCTTCAGCCTGATGGAGTCCGTGATGATTGTGGCGATGGTGGTTCTGGGCGGCATCGGGCACCTGCCTGGTGTGATTTTGGGTGCGATTGCCCTGTCAGCTCTGCCAGAGGTGTTGCGTTATGTAGCCGGACCCTTGCAGGAAATGACCGGCGGGCGGCTTGACTCGGCGATTTTGCGCCAGCTGTTGATTGCGGTGGCCATGATCATCATCATGCTGATGCGCCCGCGTGGTCTGTGGCCGGCCCCTGAGCATGGCAAGTCCTTGCAGGCCTCAAAGTCTTGACAAGCGGTGCACGCACCTCAACGTATCCAAAAGGGCTGGCACCAGGCCGTCCCCACTGAAGAAGGAATCACATGACAGACAACGTACTCAATGTTGCCGGCGTATCCAAGCGCTTTGGCGGCCTGCAGGCCTTGAGCGATGTAGGCATTCGGATCCAGCGCGGCCAGGTGTATGGCCTGATTGGCCCGAACGGCGCTGGCAAGACCACATTTTTCAACGTGCTTACCGGGCTCTACACACCTGACACTGGCACCTTTGAGCTCGCGGGCAAGCCCTATAAACCCTCGGCCGTGCATGAAGTGGCCAAGGCCGGCATTGCCCGCACCTTTCAAAACATCCGGCTGTTTGCGGAAATGACCGCGATAGAGAACGTCATGGTGGGTCGCCATGTGCGCACCCACTCGGGTTTGCTGGGTGCGGTGTTTCACACCCCGGGCTTCAAGGCCGAAGAAGCTGCCATTGCGGCGCGGGCTTACGAGTTGCTGGAGTATGTGGGCATTGCCAAGCTGGCCGATTTCAAGGCGCGCACGCTGAGCTATGGGGACCAGCGCCGCCTGGAGATTGCCCGTGCTCTGGCCACTGACCCGCAGCTGATTGCGCTTGATGAGCCCGCCGCCGGCATGAACAGTACCGAAAAAGTGCTGCTGCGCGAATTGATCGACAAAATCCGCAATGACAACCGCACCATTTTGCTGATTGAGCATGATGTGAAGCTCGTCATGGGCCTGTGTGACCGGGTCACCGTGCTGGACTACGGCAAACAGATTGCCGAAGGCACACCAGCTGATGTGCAACGCAACGAAAAAGTGATTGAAGCCTATCTGGGCACCGGCGGCCACTAAGACGGCACGCGGCACAAGGAAAACAACATGGCAAATATTCTTCTCAAGGTCAAGGGTCTCAAAGTGGCATACGGCGGCATTCAGGCCGTGAAAGGTGCTGATTTTGAAGTGCATGAGGGTGAACTGGTGTCCCTGATCGGCTCCAATGGTGCGGGCAAGACCACCACCATGAAGGCCATTACAGGGTCATTGCCGATCAACGATGGCGACATTGAATACCTTGGCAAAAGCATTCGGGGCCAGGGGCCATGGGATCTGGTCAAGCAGGGTCTGGCCATGGTGCCGGAAGGGCGCGGCATCTTTACCCGCATGACCATTCTGGAAAACCTGCAAATGGGTGCTTACATTCGTGACGGCAAGGCCGAAATCCTGCTCGACATTGAAAAAGTGTTTGCTATCTTCCCGCGCCTGAAAGAACGCAAGGACCAGCTGGCCGGTACCCTGAGCGGTGGTGAGCAGCAAATGCTGGCCATGGGCCGTGCCCTCATCAGCCGGCCCAAGGTGCTGCTGCTCGACGAACCGTCCATGGGTTTGTCACCCATCATGGTGGACAAAATTTTTGAAGTGGTGCGTGATGTGTACGCGCAGGGCGTGACGATCCTGCTGGTTGAACAAAACGCCAGCCGTGCGCTGGCCATTGCCGACCGCGGCTATGTGATGGATTCAGGCCTCATCACCATGACCGGTGACGCTAAGACCATGCTGAGCGATCCCAAGGTACGGGCTGCATATCTGGGTGAATAATCCATAAGAAATTATGCTCTAGCCCTTATTAAAATTGGGCTGGGAGCTATTTTTTATGGAGCGCTGGACCTGTTGCGAATCGTATGCAATAAGGGCATGTGTGGTCCCGGCAGAAATTTTTTTCTGCAAATTTGTTGACATTGCT
>CAISLL010000032.1 GCA_903886165.1 uncultured beta proteobacterium
ATCTTGTGCTGGTTCAGCAACACCTTGGCCTGTGTCAGGGTGGTGCCATCGGGCACAGTCACAAGTCTTTCGCGCGGTGTCATGATGTGACTCACCGGCAAATCAAAGCGTGTCTCAAAGCGCAAGTCTCGCCCGGTCACCAGGCCGACCACCTTGCCACCATCGATCACGGGAAAGCCTGACACCCCCAGTTGCTCGGACAAAGAGATCACCTGACGCACCGTGTGCTGCGGCGTGATCACTACCGGGTCACGCAACACCCCTGACTCGTAGCGTTTGACCTTGGCCACCTTGGCCGCTTGCTGTTGCGCCGTCATATTTTTATGAACAATCCCGATACCACCCTCCTGGGCAATCGCAATGGCGAGACGGGACTCGGTGACGGTGTCCATGGCCGCCGAAACCAGTGGCAGGTTCAGCGCGATGTTGCGGGTAAAAAGGGTGGCGAGGGAGGTGTCCTTGGGAAGGACTTGGGAGTACGCTGGCACCAGTAACACATCGTCAAAGGTCAGCGCTTTACCAATCAGGCGCATAGTCAAGCTCCAAATCGTTGATTGTATCTGTCGGGTAATCCACGGGCTGACATAAACTCGCGCCATGAAGCATTCAATTTGCCTAATTTCTCTCTTGCTGGGTTTGCTCCCACTCCATGGCAGTGCCCAGTGGGCGTGGGTTGACAAGGACGGCCGCAAGGTCTTCAGCGACCGTGCACCACCAGCCGGTGTGCCCGACAAGAGCATTTACAAAAGACCCGGCCGGGCAGCCGTCCCAATGCCGCAGGATGCTTCCGGCAATTCTGCGGCGGTCGATCCTGTCGCAAGGGCCTCGACCCCGGCACTGCCTGGTACCCTCAACGCCAAAGTGGCTGGCGTGGACAAGGAACTCGCTGAACGCAAGAAGAAAGAAGAGCAGGCCCAAAATGCACTGCGCAAGACCGAGGAAGAACGTGTCAGCAAGGCCAAAGCCGACAATTGCCTACGCGCCAGACAAGCACAACAAGGGTTGGAGTCGGGCATTAGGCTGAGCCGTATCAACAGCCAGGGCGAGCGTGAAGTTATGGATGACGCGGCACGCGCGGCCGAAGCAAAACGCATCCAGGCCGTGGTCGACAGCGACTGCAAGTGATCCAGCCAGCGGCACACACGCTGGGACCGGTCAGAGTCAGGGCTCAGTAACCCGCTTTGGCGCCTGCGCGGTTTTTGACAAACAGCCCGACACCACGGCTACCCTGACTGGCAAAGCGCTCGCGGCGCGCCACCTTGGGGTCAACGCGCAGGGGACGGTAAACCTCGACCCGGTCCTGATCCCTCAACAACTGGTCAAGCCCAGCCTTGCGGCCCCAGACACCAACCGCGGTCTGCAGGCTGTCGATCGCAGGAAACACGGCAAGCAAGCCACTTTGCTGCAAAGCTGCCAAGACACTGCACGGGGCTGTCAACTCAAGGCAAACTTCCTGCACCTCGCGCGCTGCAGGTGAATAAACCACCGTCACACGCAAGTGGTGTTCACTCACCGTAGACCTGTTTGGCGCGCTTGACGAAGGCATCGACCATGCTGCCGGCAATCTTGTCAAACACCGGGCTGATAAGCCTGCCCAGTGCGTTGTCAAAACCGTATGTCAACGCCAGTTCCACCTTGCAGGCACGTTCCCCGGTTTCACCCAACGACAGGAAGTTCCATTCACCCTCCAGCTTGGAAAAAGGCCCGTTAACCAAGTCAATGATCACCTGACGGTCCTGAATGTGGGCATTGCGGGTGGTGAAAGTCTGGTGGATGCCGGAAAACGCTATGCCAATTTCAGCCAGCATGCCGTTTTCTTCATGGGACACCACGCGCGCCTTGTCACACCAGGGCAAAAACTGCGGGTAACTGTCCACATCAGTTACCAATTGGTACATTTCTGCTGGGCTATACCAGATCAAGACGGACTTTTTGACAGTTTTCATAGAATGACGGGTTGCGAGGGATTGTAGTCAAGCCTTGTTCGCATTTACAAAAACTCCAAACGCACCCCATGGCCAAAAAACCAGACACTTCAACCCGCATTGCCGACAACAAAAAAGCAGCTTTCAATTATTTTTTTGAGGAACGCTTTGAAGCAGGCATCGTGCTGGAAGGCTGGGAGGTGAAATCACTGCGCGAAGGCAAAGTGCAGTTGACCGACGGCTACGTCGTGATCCGCAATGGCGAACTATTCATCATCGGCCTGCAAATCCAGCCGCTCGGCACCGCCTCGACCCACATCAGCCCGGACAAGCAACGCACCAAAAAACTGCTGATGCACAAGGAAGAAATCAAACGCCTGATCGGCAAGGTCGAGCAAAAGGGTCACACCCTGGTGCCCCTCAACCTGCACTGGAAAAATGGCAAGGTCAAGTGCGAAATCGCCCTGGCCAAAGGCAAGGCCGAACACGACAAGCGCGACACCATCAAAGACCGAGAAGGCAAACGCGAGGTGGAACGAGCCATGAAAGTTCATCGTCGCTGATTTATTTACGCGCCGGTGGAATAAAACCGCAGCCAGCAGTGTTGATGCGGATGCAGGTACTTGACTGCATTCATCACAACCGGAGATCACCATGAAATTTATGACTCGCAAACTGTTTGCCACAACCCTCACGCTGGCCGCGCTGGCCGCATGCGCCTCCATGGCGGCCGCGCCCGTCAAGGTGTCCGACGGCGTGCTGGTGGGCCCTAACGGCATGACGCTTTACACCTTTGACAAAGATACGGCCGGCAGTGGCAAATCCACCTGCAATGGCCCCTGCGCCATCAACTGGCCGCCGCTGATGGTGAGCCAAGGTGATTCGGCCAGCGGTGATTACAGCATCGTCACGCGCGACGATGGCGGCAAACAATGGGCAGTCAAGGGCAAGCCGGTGTACTACTGGATCAAGGACAGCAAGCCCGGCGACAAAACCGGTGATGGCGTCAACAAGGTCTGGCAAGTCGCCAAACCCTGATTGAGCGCCGGGCGCAGCAGACATCATCTAGCTCACCCCATGGTGTTCAAGCCCGGATCAGGTCAATGAGCCGAGAACTACTGGTCGCCCAGATTCCCTCGCTGCGCCGTTATGCGCGGGCATTGACCGGGAACACCTGGGCCGCTGACGACTTGGTGCAAGACACGCTGGAGCGCGCCTGCAACAAGTGGCGCTTGTGGCTGGTGGGCTCCAACCTGCGGGCCTGGCTGTTCAGTGTGATGCATAACCTGTTCATCAACCAGCTGCGCCAGTTACCCGCAGGCGGCCAAAATATGATGCTGGACATTGAGGATGTGTCGGACGACTTGCGAGCACCCGAGTCTGACCCCGGCAAGGCGCTGGACCTGCAACGCTGCCTGCCGCGACTCCCGCCAGAGCAGCGTGAGGTCTTGCTGCTTGTCAGCATGGAAGACATGAGTTACGCCGAGGTGGCCAAGGTCACCGGTGTCCCGATCGGCACCGTGATGTCGCGGCTGTCGCGCGCCAGACTGAGATTGCAGGAGTTGCTGGATGCCCCCGCACGGGCACCTGAGAAAACTGTCGGTGAAACCGCTGCCGCGACCAGGGTCACTCCCCTGCACCGGTTGAAATAAGCGATGTATTGCCATGAAAACCACCCTTGACACCCCGCTGACAGACGATGAATTACACGCCCTAGCAGACAGCCAAGGCACACCTGATGCGCTGGCGGCGCTGCAGCTAAAACTGGCATCCGACCCCGCCAGCCAAGCCCGCCTGACCCAATGGCAGCGCCAGCGTGGTGCCTTGCGACGCCTGTACGCCGAGGTTTTGGACGAGGAAGTGCCACCTGCTTTGGCACAAGCGGCCGCAAAGGCTGGGGCGGCGCGCCAAGCGACCAGCCAATGGTGGCGCTATGGTGGCATCGCAGCCAGCGTGGTTCTGGCATTTGGAGCCGGCTGGATGGCCAATTCCGGCTGGCAGCACTCGGACGCTTCATCGGGCGTCATGCCCTGGATGGGACGAACAAATATGGAAAGCAATTTTGTACGACAGGCCAGTGTCGCGCACAGCGTTTATGTGCCTGAAATTCGCCATCCGGTCGAAGTTACTGCGCTGGAGCAGGCCCACCTGGTGCAGTGGTTGTCCAAACGGCTGGGCAAGCCGCTCAAGGTGCCTGATTTGTCAGCCCAAGGTTTTGAACTCGTCGGCGGGCGCTTGCTGCCGGGTGACACCGGGGCGAGGGCGCAGTTCATGTTCCAGAACCCGGCCGGTGGCAGGGTCACCCTGTATCTGGGCGCTCTGGAGGTGCCTGCGGGCACCGGTTTCTCAAGCAAGGAAACCAGTTTTCGTTATGAGCCGCAAGCCGGTGTGCCCAGTTTCTACTGGATTGATCAAGGTTTTGGTTATGCACTGGCAGGCCAGATGCCGCGTGAGACACTCATGGCATTGGCACAGGCTGTTTACCAGCAACTTTAGTCCAGCAAACGCAATGGATGAGCATGTGCCGGCTAGCCCCACCCACATCCGGATCAATGAATGGTTTGAGGAAGCTTTGGATCAGATGGTTAAGGGTGTATTCCTCGTTAAAAAAGTCTTCTGTGGTCCGATCGCCAGACCGCAAGTCTTGTTTAGTGCGTGACTCATGCCCGTTCCCTCCAGGCCACAAGTTCGTTGGCGATCAAGGCGCCAATCACCAGCGAACCGCCGACAAACACATCAGGCCCCGGCACTTCGCCCGCACCCGCCCACGCCAGCAAGATGCCAAAGATCACCTCCAGCAGACCAAGCAGCGCCACTTCAGGCGCCTTCAAAACACGGGCACACATCACCACCAGCACACAGGGAATGGCCAATTGAACCAGCCCAAGCCCGGACAGCAGCCACAAATCATGGCCGGAGGCCTGGAACGGCCAGGCCAGCGGAAACGTGAGCAAAGCGGACAACGTGGCACCAATCAACACGGCCGGGATCAGGTCAACATCTTTGCCCTGCGCATGGGCGTGTTGCGTGATGGTCCAGTTGGCCGCTCCGGAAATCGGCACGCAAAGTGCGACCAACGTGCCTGCAAGGCTGACGCCCTGCCCCAACTGGCTTGCGTACATATAAGCAATGCCGCCGCCCGCCACCACAATGGCTGCCCAGGTGCGAGCCGGAATGCGGTGACCGATGAAAACACGCGATGCAATGGCAGTCAGCAGCGGTGTCAGCGCCAAGCTGATCAATACGTTGGCGACGGTGGTGAGCAAAATGGCAACCATGAAAAAAGTCATCATGCCGCTCCAGCACAGGCCAGACAGCCATAACGCTGCGCCGCCGTGCTGCATGCGGCTGAACACTGTTCGTCCTTTGAACATGGGCAACAGCACCAACAGGCTGAGCACGGTGAAAAAGCTGCGCCAGAAAGTGACTTCGAATTTTTGTGCGTGCTCCAAATGGCGCGACACCACCCCGGCAATCGACCACATCAGCGTCACTGCAATCATCAACAACACCGCACGGTTATGAGAGAGTTTCAAAGCTGACCTTCTTGAAGCCTGTGGGAACACACGAATTGAAAAGCGTTGCCATGTCTGATGCAGAAGTGACAACGCCAAATTTTTTGTTCCCGTGATAGCGGGAACCGCAGTCAGGTGACGGTTGATCAACCGTTACGGCCTGCCTTCTTGCGTTCATGCTCAGACAGATGACGCTTGCGCAGACGAATTGACTTAGGCGTGATTTCCACCAGCTCATCTTCCTCAATGAATTCAACACCGTATTCCAGGGTCAATTGAATCGGGGGAGTGATCTTGATGGCATCTTCCTTGCCGCTGACGCGGAAATTGGTCAACTGCTTGGTGCGCGTCGCATTCACCACCAGGTCGTTGTCACGGTTGTGGATGCCGACGATCATCCCTTCATACACCGGGTCATTGGCGGTGACAAACATGCGGCCGCGGTCATCGAGCTTGCCCAGCGCGTAGTTAAAGATTTCACCGGCGTCCATGGAAATGAGCACGCCGTTCTTGCGGCCACCAATTTCACCTTTATGCGGCTCATAGCTGTCAAAAATGTTGGAGATCAGGCCAGAACCACGCGTCAGGTTCAAAAACTCATTGGTGAAACCAATCAGGCCACGTGCCGGAATGCGGTATTCCAGGCGGACCCGACCACGGCCATCGGGTTCCATGTTGACCAAGTCACCCTTGCGCTCACCGAGAGCCTGCATCACACCGCCCTGGTGTTGCTCTTCGATGTCGGCCGTGACCATTTCGATCGGCTCAAAACGCACGCCATCGATGTCCTTGAACACCACGCGTGGTTTGCTAACGGCCATCTCAAAACCTTCCCGTCGCATGTTCTCCAACAGAATCGTGAGGTGCAGTTCGCCGCGACCCATGACTTCGAAGATGCCTTCTTCACCAGTTTCCTTAACCCGCAGGGCCACGTTGTGCTGCAATTCTTTTTGCAGGCGGTCCCAGATCTGGCGGCTAGTCACATACTTGCCTTCACGGCCAGCCAATGGGCTGGTGTTGACGCAAAAATTCATGGTAAGCGTGGGTTCGTCCACTTTCAGCATCGGCAGCGGCATCGGGGTAACCGGGTCAGTGATGGTCACGCCAATGCCGATGTCGTTGATACCGTTGATCAACACGATTTCCCCGGGACCAGCGTCGGTGGCCTGCACACGCTCCAAGCCCTGAAAGGTCAAGACCTGGTTGACTCGGCCCTTGATCGCCTTGCCGTCGATGCCCTCCATGACCACCACATCCATCATGGGCTTGATCGTGCCCTGGCTGATGCGACCAACCCCGATGCGACCGACAAAGGTCGAGAAATCGAGCGCGGAAACTTGCAATTGCAGAGGCGCTGCCGGGTCACCTTGCTGGTGTGGCACGTACTTCAGGATGGTGTTGAACAGAGCCGACATGTCAGGACCCCACTGCTCGCCCTGCCCGCCTTCTTCCAGCGATGACCAGCCGTTGATACCCGACGCATACACCACCGGAAAATCAAGTTGCTCGTCTGTGGCACCCAGCTTGTCAAACAAATCGAATGCGGCATTGACCACAAATTGAGGACGTGCACCCGGCTTGTCCACCTTGTTCACCACCAAAATTGGCTTCAGACCCAGGGCCAGCGCCTTCTTGGTCACAAAACGGGTCTGCGGCATCGGACCTTCCTGGGCATCAATGAGCAACACCACACCATCCACCATGGAGAGGGCTCGCTCCACTTCACCGCCGAAGTCGGCGTGGCCGGGGGTGTCCACAATATTGATGTGTGTACCTTCCCAGGTCACGGCGCAATTCTTGGCCAGAATCGTGATGCCACGTTCTTTTTCAATGGCATTGTTGTCCATCACGGTGTCGACGACTTTCTCGTGTTCGGCGAACGTACCGGACTGGCGCAGCAGTTGGTCAACCATGGTGGTTTTCCCGTGGTCAACGTGGGCAATGATGGCGATATTTCGGATTTCTTTATGGGACATAGTTCACTTTCTTAAACAACTTCGACAGAGTC
>CAISLL010000033.1 GCA_903886165.1 uncultured beta proteobacterium
CAATTTTTTTTAATTCATCAATGCAATATTCACCAAGATTATTTAAGAAGGAATTATCTTTAAGCATTATAGATCTCTAAAAAAAATATTAAAAATATTAAGATTCCAAAAGAATTGTTGCTATTAAAAACAATACAGTTGTCAGTCTTTTCACAGGTTTCCTTGTTGGTTTGGCACGCCAGGCAAGCCCCACGGCTAATCGTTGCGCGCCGGCACCAGAATGTCACGCTGGCCGCTGGTGCTCATGGCGCTGACCAAGCCAGCGTTTTCCATGTCTTCCACCAGCCGGGCCGCACGGTTATAGCCAATTTTCAGGTGACGCTGCACCAGCGAAATGCTGGCCTTGCGGTTCTTGAGGACAATTTCGACCGCCTGGTCGTACAGCGGGTCTTTCTCACCACCCGCGCCACCCTCCCCTGAGGCACCGTCTTCACCGTCCACCGTGCCGCCTTCCAGAATGCCCTCGATGTAATTGGGCTCGCCCTGGCTTTTCAGGTAGGTGACGACACGATGCACCTCTTCGTCGCTCACAAACGCGCCATGCACCCGCACTGGCAGTCCGTTGCCGCCGCCCATGTACAGCATGTCGCCCATGCCGAGCAAGGCCTCGGCGCCCATCTGGTCCAGGATGGTTCGGCTGTCGATCTTGCTGGACACCTGAAACGCGATGCGGGTCGGGATGTTGGCCTTGATCAGGCCGGTGATCACGTCCACACTGGGGCGCTGGGTGGCCAAAATCAGGTGGATGCCGGCAGCTCGCGCCTTTTGTGCCAGCCGGGCAATGAGTTCTTCGATCTTCTTGCCCACCACCATCATCAGGTCGGCCAGTTCGTCGATCACCACCACAATGTGCGGCAGGCGGTCGATTGGCTCCGGGTTCTCGGGAGTCAGGCTGAATGGGTTGTAAATGAATTCGCCACGCGCCTTCGCTTCGTCCCATTTGGTGTTGAAGCCGGCCAGGTTGCGCACCCCCATCTTGCTCATGAGTTTGTAGCGGCGTTCCATCTCTGCCACACACCAGCTCAGGCCATTGGCGGCCTGCTTCATGTCGGTCACCACCGGGCACAGCAGGTGAGGAATGCCTTCGTAGACCGACATCTCCAGCATCTTTGGGTCAATCATCAGGATCCGCACATCATGGGCTTCGGCCTTGTACAAGATGCTCAGGATCATGGCGTTGATTCCCACCGATTTGCCCGAACCCGTGGTACCCGCCACCAGCACATGTGGCATCTTGGCAAGATCCGCCACCACCGGGTTGCCAATGATGTCCTTGCCCAGACCCATGGTCAGCAGCGATTTGCCGTCGTTGTAAGTCCGTGATCCCAGGATTTCGGAGAGCTTGATGGTCTGGCGCTTGGCGTTGGGCAGTTCCAGCGCCATGTAGTTCTTGCCCGGGATGGTTTCCACCACCCTGATCGACACCAGACTCAAACTGCGCGCCAGGTCCTTGGCCAGGCCCACGATCTGCGAACCCTTGACACCGGTGGCAGGCTCAATTTCATAACGCGTGATGACCGGGCCGGGCTGCGCCAGCACCACCGTGACATCCACCCCAAAGTCCTTGAGCTTTTTCTCGATCATGCGGCTGGTCATCTCCAGCGTCTCTGGGGCCACGGTTTCCTGCCGTGTCATGGCCGCATCCAGCAAATCCACCTGCGGCAGTTTGCTGTCCATCAAATCCTTGAACAAAGGCTTTTGCCGCTCTTTGGCAACCCGTTCGCTTTTTGGCACATCCACCAGCACAGGTTCGATCGGTACCGTTTTCGGGCGATGCTCCGCGATCTCGTGGCGCTCTTCCACCAAAATTTCTGCACGCTCCTGCGCAGCCTGTTGGCCAAGGGCCATGTCCTGCTGCACCTCACGCTGTTCACGGCGCGTCTCGATCTTGCCAAGCAACCAGCTGCCCAGGCGCTCCGAGAGTTGGCCCCATGAAAAGCCAAAAACCAGTGATGACCCGACGACACCCACCACAATGGCCAGCAAACCGGAGCCTGCAAAACCAAGCGTCTGCACGGCCAGTGGCCCCAGGTAATAGCCCACAATGCCGCCGCCATGACCCGGCAAACGACCCTCCAGGCTGTAAAAGCGTGTCCACTCCAACACCGCGCTGGCAGCCACCAGCAACAGCAGGCCGGCCCAGAACATCACGCGCTGGTTGAACCAGCGATTTTCTGATGTGGGTGACGGATCGTCTGCGGCAACTTTGTCCCGCGCACGCAGCCAGCGCGCCAGCGCAGACAGCCACTGCCGCATGGCCGCTGCCACACACCACCAGACCGAAAAACCAAGCAAAAAATAGCTGCCATCGGCCATCCAGGCGCCCAGTCGCCCGGCGCCATTGACGACCTGCTCGCCGGTGCCGGACGTTGACCAGGCGGCATCGGTCAATGAGTAGGTTGAAAGCGCCAACAGCCACAGCGCGAGCACAAAAAAACCGGCCACCAGGCTCAGTTCATCGGCAAAACGCGCAACGCCCGAACGCTCTGGCGCTGCCTTGACCGCACGTGCTGCCGTCAGTGTGTGAAGCGAATAAGTCATGGATTCAATTTGTATCAACGTACCGTGGCACGGCGCTCGGTGAGCTCCATCGTGCCGTCGTCATGTGTCTTGACAAAGCCCTTTGCTTCAAAGTCGCGCATCACGCGGCTCACCATTTCACGCGATGCACCCACCATTTTGGCGATGTCCTGGCGGGTCAATTTGTCTTTGATGAGCAATTGATTGGCAGCGCCCGGCTTTGACACGCCCACCAGCACTTTCGCAACGCGGCCATAGACATCCATCAAGGCCAGTGAGCTGATGGTTTCATCTGCCTTGCGCAAGCGGCTGGCCAGCCCCTTGATGACAGAGTTGGCCGTGGCATGGTTCTCTGCCAGACACTGGGTAAATTCGGCGTGCTCAAGCACGAGCAAGTCGGTTTGCACTTCGGCCTGCACGTTGGCCGAGTGGCTCTTGCCATCGATCAAACTCATTTCCCCAATGTAATCACCGGGGCCGAGGACAGCCAGGATCACCTCTTTGGCACGCCGGTCGGTGATGACCACCCGTGCACGTCCGGACAAAATCACAAAAAGTGCATGGCTCTTTTTGCCCTGCTCAACAATCAACTCGCCTCTTTTGACACGGCGCTTGGTCACCGCGTTGGCCAGCTGTGTGAGCTGAAACGTGGACAGTTCCGAAAAAATAGGCACTCGGCGAAGCAGATCCAGATTTGATAGTGCAGCCATTGGATAATCCTCGTTTGAAAAAATTGCGACGTCTCGCTGAAATCAAGCTGCCTCGAGGCATTTGCTTTTCGCCCTTAACTGTACACGGCCAATACACTTCTCCTGAAAGGCACTTCCATGACTGACACACGACACGCCAAAGTTCTCATTCTGGGCTCTGGCCCGGCCGGCTACACGGCAGCGATTTACGCCGCACGCGCCAACCTGCAGCCCCTGCTGATCACGGGCATTGCCCAGGGTGGCCAGCTGATGACCACCACCGAGGTGGACAACTGGCCCGCAGATGTCGACGGCGTGCAGGGCCCAGACCTGATGCAGCGCTTTCTGGCACATGCCGAACGCTTCAAGACCGAGATTGTGTTTGACCACATCAACAAGGTGGATTTCTCCAGGCGCCCCTTCACCCTGACCGGCGACAGCGGCACCTATACCTGTGATTCCCTCATTCTGGCTACTGGCGCCTCTGCCAAATACCTGGGGCTGCCTTCTGAAGAAGCCTTCATGGGCCGGGGTGTCTCTGGCTGCGCAACCTGCGATGGCTTTTTTTACCGGGGTGAAGAAGTTTGCGTGGTGGGCGGTGGCAACACGGCAGTGGAAGAGGCACTGTACTTGTCCAACATTGCCAACAAGGTAGTGCTGATTCACCGCCGCGACAAGTTTCGCGCCGAACCCATCCTGATCGACAAGCTGATGGACAAGGTGGCTGCAGGCAAGATTGAGCTGCGCACCTTCTGCGCGCTTGACGAAGTGCTGGGTGATGCCAGCGGTGTCACCGGTGTGCGCATCAAACACGTCCACACCGGTGCGCTTGAAGACATCACCCTCAAGGGTTGCTTCATTGCCATTGGCCACGCTCCCAACACCGACATTTTTCTGGGGCAACTCGACATGGCAGGTGGCTACATCATCACCAGGGGCGGCAACCAGGCCTTTGCCACCCAGACCAGCGTGCCTGGCATCTTTGCAGCAGGTGACGTGCAGGACCATGTGTACCGCCAGGCCATCACCAGCGCAGGCACCGGTTGCATGGCGGCGCTGGATGCGCAGCGCTTTCTGGAGCAGGAATAAGCGCGGACATGGCCTACAACAACTGAGTTGAATCCGACACCGTTTAGAAAAGCAGCCTCCTACCGTAGAGGAGGATTTTCATAGCAAAATTGGCATGTAGAACCCGTTGAATATGCGTTAGGCGCTAACCAACAACATCAGGCGGGTATTTTCGGGCGGTGTGAATGACATTCAGCACCGATACGGTGTCTTCCCCAATATGCACCACGGCGATGTACGGCAAGCGATGCAGGACGTATTCCTTAGTGCCAGGCACACGACCTGGACAACACCGATGCGGAAATAGCTTCAACGATCCAATCTGTTCCTTGATGCGTACAAAAACCGCATCAGCCACGCGCAATCCGGCTTCTTGCAGGTAATAGGTCAGGATGTCTTCGAGGTCTTGATTGGCCTCACCCGTCCATTCGACGCTGAACATGAACCGTTTAAAAGTTAGGTGGATACAGGGCGCGCTTTGGCCTGAACACGCATCCAGACTTGCTCCATGGCTTCATCATGGGCCACGAGTTTGGCTTTACCGCTGGTGAACGCCTCCAGCGACTTGGCCACCTTCGCCTGAAACCATTCATCGTACCCAGCTTCTTTTTCCATGAACATTTCTGGAATCAGGGTATCGGCGGCATCTTCGATGGACAGCATGATGCCTACTGGACGATTGTTCTTGGTCACGATGACCGGCTCACGTTGCATGGCATCGAGAAATTCGCCAAAGTGTGTCTTGGCATCACGGGCTGTCATGGTTTTCACAAGCATAGCTCCAAATTAGATTACTTTGAACATTGTAGTCAAAGTGATCATTTTTTCAAATTCTTTCTGAAACAGCTTCGAGCGCGTGAAACAGCCCGGGAAGCTCCAAGGCTATAATGTTTGGCTTTGCTGCCTGCCTCCCGTGAGGGACTAAGACGCAAATGGGTTACCGCCACCCTGATTTTGGCGAGGTGAGGTCTGTGCACGCGCATGGGCCGTAATAGTATCGGAGTGTCCATATGGCACGCGTATGTGAAGTCACGGGCAAAGGCCCGATGGTCGGGAACACGGTTTCCCACGCCAACAACAAAAACAAGCGTCGGTTTCTGCCGAACCTGCAATACCGCCGTTTCTGGGTTGAGTCTGAAAACCGTTGGGTGCGCCTGCGGATTTCAAACGCCGGTCTGCGTTTGATTGACAAAAACGGTATCGACACTGTGCTCGCAGACCTGCGCGCCCGTGGTCAGGCCTAAACCCTTTAACTGAAAGAGCATCATGGCAACCAAAGGCGGACGCGAAAAAATCAAGCTGGAATCCACAGCTGGTACCGGTCACTTCTACACGACCGACAAAAACAAGAAGACCACACCCGAAAAGCTGCTGATCAAAAAATTTGATCCAAAAGCCCGCAAGCATGTGGACTACAAGGAAATGAAGCTGAAGTAATTCAGTTTTTTCTCCTGAAAGAAGGCCCGCCGAGTGCGGGCTTTTTAACGCCTGGGGGGTTTACTACGCTGTTGCCCGAAGGAGTCGAGCAAGCTCATTGCGGGCGCGGACTCCAAGAGGCCTTTGAGTGAACGACATCAAAATTTGGACAGTTTATCTGGCTGTAGCATACCGAATCCACAAACTTCCTTGCCGTAGCCCCGCTCAAATTTCTGGTGGATCGAGTGACTGGGCGCGGGCATTTTTGACGATCGCAAACCTAGCCAGTGTCGCATTTAGTTGTGTTCTGACTCGCGCCTCTTCACCACTGTCAAGAAACGTTGTCAAAGCAAGCCGATTCTTGATTTTCGGCAAAGAGACGAGGCCAGAGAGGATGCCGACTCGAATCCAGCGCAAGTCGTTGGGTTGACTTCTGGCGTACTTCGACATGGCGGCATCGTCTGGATGTGCTTCCTGGAAGAGTTTGAATAGATGATCGCGCTTCATAGGGCAGTGGAGTCGATCACAGGCCAAGGCGAGTTTTGCCGCAGAGCGGCGCCCCACTCATCCGTCTCCGAGCACATGGCTGCGCCAAATCCCCAATGGAAAAGCCCAAAAGCTCGTCCCATCGATCTGCATAGTCTGCGCTGCACAGTCGATCTTGACGCCACCTTAACACCTCTGCGCGGGCGCGCATGACGAGTTCTTCTCGCTTGTCTTGCGGGATCAACAGCAAATCGATGGCAAGTTTTTGATGTTTGATCAGGCGATTTTTCTCAACCAGTTGCTGTACGGTCCTGGCGACGCGGCGCTCTTCCAATGCCTGGTTTGGACAAGCAATGTCTCCCGCTGTCCGGTGGAAAATCTCTGGCGAGCAAATGATCGCTTGAATTGACTTGTGACGCTCAATGGCAACAGGCCCTTACGCGAGAGCGTCAAGAAGTTCGCCGAAATTTTGCTTGGCGCGACTGGCTGTCATTTTTTCCATGGCAGGATTATTGTCGTTTTGTCTATTTTGTCTATTTGCGCCTAGACGCAAGCGATTTGGAAAAGGAAAAATTCAACCCAATGGACAGCCGATCTGATCCGCCCCTAGAAGAGCGTTACATTATTCGAGCATAAATGATTCAAGGCATCACTTAGATTATATTTAAAGTATAGCAAACAGTCCTTTATTAATAAGGTA
>CAISLL010000034.1 GCA_903886165.1 uncultured beta proteobacterium
CGTGCCCGGGCGAACTTTCTCAGCGGCGTCAACGGCCGCGATGGTCATGGGGAGGAGTGCAGGCATGGCGTGGTGTCTCAAGGGGCAGGTCAACCACTCATGGTATCGAATCCTGAAAAGGCTGGCGGGCAGCTGATCTCATGGCGAGCTTGCCGCAAAACGCACGAGAACCGCATGCTCCTCAATAACAAGATTGACTCTCATGGCAGGAAATCGCCTGGGATAAGCCAACGATCCTGAAAACGCCAGCACAGCGAACCCAAATGCCTTGATCTGCTCCTGCAACATCAAAATCAGCGCATCCTTTTCGGCATGGTTTAAATGATTCAGACTTGATGGCGTTTGCATTGCCGGGAATTGTCGCTTATCGCTTCAGGGGGTGAGTAGTTACCCGTTTTCGGTTGAAACTGGCTTTTCGCAGCAAGCTCAGTTCAACGCGGAGCGCCTTGGAGCGATTAACACGACACCGAAGGCAAAACACTTGGGTCGGTATACCTTGCCAGTGTTTCAAGGAAACGTGCTGGCATGGCCGCAATCTTGTGCAAGGTGTAGTCATAGAAAACGATGCCGGTCTTGCCACGTGCAACTTCACGCTGGCTTGACTGCTCGCTCATGCGCCAGACCATGTCAAAACCCTTGCTGGAGAGGTCCGCCGCCGCCATTTGCACGACCATTACTTCACCCTGAAAGGCTTCCGAACGGTACTGCAGTGCGGCGTCTGCAACCATGATGCCAAGGCCCTCCACATCGAGTTCTGTGTAGCCAAGCGACTTGAAAAACCGCACGCGGGCCTCGGACACCACGGTCAGCAAAAGCGCGTTGTCAAGATGCCCGCCGTAATTCATGTGACTTTGATAAAGCGTGATCGCGGTGGCGTAAGCGAATTGTTCGGGGAGTCGAATTTGTATGCGGGCCATATGAAAACGGTCTTCAGACAACGGGCTGTGGATAATGCTATCGAGCATACCCTGCATCACCGGTCAAAACCTGCCTTGGCAATGCCTTGCATGCCCAACAATTCAGCCGCCACGACGCAGCAGGGCAGGTCGTGCAACTGAAACACCCAGGCGCGTTCAGGCGTGGACGACTGCAGGATGTGCGGCCCGTCAGACACCTCGCCCACGCGAAAGGTCGGTTTCGGTATCGAAGCCCCACACCGGGACAACGGCCATTTCCGCATATGCGGCAAGCGCCTGTGCCTCGGTGCTGACCAGGGTGACGCTGTCAAGCCCGAGCCGCTCAAAAGGAGCAAACAAGGCAATGGCATCTTTGTCGACAGCTAAAGAAAAATGGTGCCGCTTAACGGAATCGAACTGTTGACCTTCTCCTTACGAATGGCCTCTTGGTGGTCTTCACGGTATTCGCTGGGAATCAGCGGTAACAAAATCAACAACTTAGCGCGACTCAAGTGGATTCTATTGCCATAGATTGGTAAGTATTCGGTGAACCCGTACAAGAGGTCATCGACGCAAGGCTGAGAGTGAATTTTTATGCATGGGGTAAAGCCAGACATCCTTGATAGGGATGAGAGGCTTATGGCTGATGGAC
>CAISLL010000035.1 GCA_903886165.1 uncultured beta proteobacterium
GGAGTCACAGTCAAGGCACCATCCAAATAAGTGATGATGTAGTTGGTGGGCGTGAACGAGCCAACTGCGCTGCCCGGCGTGATCACGATCGGATACGGGCTGCCCGCCACGCTGGCGGTGGGCGGCGTACCGGCGGTGGTCTCAACCACACTGGTGACCGTGTCGCTGTTGACCAGGCCAACCTGGGTGAAGGCCGTGCCGGCTGGGGTGAACGTGGTGCCGTAGGCCTTGGTGGCGTCATTGGCCGTCAAGACCAGGGGTACCGGGGTCACGGTCAGCCTGCCATCGACATAGAAGATGGTGTAGTTGGTGGGCGTGAAGCTGCCGCCGGTGGCTGCGCTGGGCGTGATCGCATACGGACTTCCAACCACTGGTGCTGTTGCCACCGTACCGCCGCTGACCTCTGTGACCGTACCGACGGTTTCACCAGCGACCAGAGGTGTTGTGGTGAAGGCCGTCGGGGCCAGCGTGACGGTCTGACCGTAGTTCTTGGCAGCATCGTCTGCGGTGATCGTCAACGGTGCGGGCGTGATGTTGGCGGTGGTGATGGCGGTCGTATTGACCGTGTAATTGCCCGCATCGGCGCCTGCCAGGCTCAGCCCGGTGCCGGTGACGGTCTTCCCGTTGGCCACATTCTTGTCGATGAACACCGCCGTGCCGCCGACGTAACTCACCGCGTCGCCGGAAACAGGCGTCGCAAGCGTCCGGCTCGCGATCACTGCCGAGTTGTTGGCGTCGTACATCTTGTCGTCTGCCGTGATGCTGCCAACCAGCGCCAGCGGTGTGATGGTGCCCGGTGCCGTGTTAACGGTCACAATGTAATTGTTGCCGCCATTGCCATCAGCCACGCTGTAGGGGCCATTGGCAACCAAGGTACTCAGACCGGTGCCCAATACGTTCTTGCTGGCATAGTGTTGAGTCTGGGTGCCATTCAAGGTGTCGCCTGCTTGCAGATCAACAACCGTCGGAATACCCACCGAGCTGGTGGTGCCGTTGTAGACGCGGGTGTCGGTGACGGCATTAACCGTCAGCGGCCGGGCGGTGATGTCGCCACGTGCCAGAAAAGTTCCAGGCGCAAACGTGATGGGCGCAAAGAGCGCATATACCGCGTCAGAAAAAGTGCTGTTGTATGTAATCGGCTTGCTGGCTCCGACATGCTCAGTATCAAAATTAGCGTTGCTGACGGCGCCCAAAGCAACAGGAGGGGCAACGCCGCCGACGTCGGGCCGGAGGCCGCTGACGGTGGCAGCGGTCGTGTTGTCGTACATCTTGTTGTCGCCCTTGCCGAAGACCCAAGCCTTGGCGTCGAGCACGCCGGCCCCTGTCAGATGTCCGTCGTACGCGGTGATTTCAGCGCCTGTGGTGGCATAGCTCACCGGATTGAAGCGAATGCTGAGATTGCCGGTCGTGATCGTCAGGCAGTTGCTGCCGCAGGTGATGGCCACAGTGCCCGCAGCGACGCCTGGACCCGTGCCGTCGTTGTCAGCGCGAAAGATCATGTCGCCGGTGGTGACCGTCGAGGCGGCGCTCACCGTGACGTTCTTGCCAGCCACTGCCGTCATGTTGCCGGTGATGACCGTTGTCGCCGCAGAAATGGCCACATCGTTGACCGCCGTAAAGTTGAGCATGCCCGTCGTCGTCTTGGTGGCCGCGGCAACGTTGACATCGTGTCCGGCGTTGGCATTAACGCTGCCGTTGATGCCTGTAATAGCTTGGTTGATATTGACGTCGTTGACAGCATTCATGGTCAGCGCGGTGGTTGCGGTCCAGGACACCGGCGCATTGACATTGACATTGCCAATCGTCCCCGAGGAGCCGGAGTTACTTTCTAGGGTAACGTTCGTTAAGTCCAGGTTGGTGCCAAGTTGGGCACCACTGATGTCGCCGCCCACTGCCACATTGAAATCAAACGGATCGACCAACCAGTTTCCGGTCTTCCCGGCGCTCGCCAGGGTGGTGATTCTGGCGTCATCTGTCACCTTCACATGCGCCGCAGAGGTTTCAACAAAGCCGCCATCGCCGCCATTGGGCGCCGACGCATCCAGCGTGCCGCCCACGTTCACGGTTCCGTTTTGGATGTCGCCCATCAGCATGATGCTGCCGTTCTCACCAGTCACCAGCGTTTTCGCCCGCACCACGCCAGTGTTGTTCACCGCGCTTGGTAGCAGGCCACTGGCCGACTGGGCGGTCAGCAGCACGCGGCCACCGTTGGCCTGGATCAGGCCGCCGTTTTGCACCAGTGCATTGACCGCGCCCTGGTGCACACTCACGTTGAGCAGGCCGTCACCAGCCACGTCCAGCGTGATGGCGTTGCCAGCGGCCAGCGCCACGCTGCCGAGCTGGGCGGCAATCACGCCGTCGTTGCCGACATTGGCGCCCAACAGCGCCACATAGCCTCCATCGGCGGCATTGATTGCGCCCTGGTTCAGCACTGCGCCAGCGCCGGCTCCGCTGAATTTGTAATTACCGGCCATGAAGTCGGCATCGGCAATGGCCAGACTGGATGCCACCAAGCCACCGACATTGACTTGAGCGCCTTTGCCAAACAAGATGCCGTTGGGGTTGACCAAAAACACCTGGCCATTGGCGGTCAAGCTGCCCAGGATGCTGGATGGGTCAGCGCCCAACACCCGGTTCAGAGCCACGGAACTGCTGGCGGGTTGTACAAACTGCACCGACTGGCCGGCGGCGATATTGAAGCTTTGCCAGTTGATGATCGCGTTTTGTGAGGACTGGTTGATGGTGGTGCTGGTTGCCCCGGTGCTGATGCTGGCGGCACCGGCAGCAACCACACCGCCGGTGGGCTGTGCCAGCGTGTTGGCGCCAAACGTGAGCATCACCGACACGGCCAGCGCCTGCAAGGCAAAACGTGTGCCGATGCCGGCCGCATTCACGCCGGAAGAGGTTTTTTTGCCAGCACTGCTGGCGTTTTCGGACACGGCCACAAAGGTGCCGGTGCTGTCATTCCAGAGAGAGCGATAAGAGCGGTTCATGATGAGATCCAATAGGTGTTAGAGAGAAGGCTGTTGACCCCGAGGGTCATGGATTGCGGGTCAGGCCCACAATGACAGTCAGGCACAACGTTGTGGCTTAAAAATATTTGACAGCCTGAATCCAGAAACGACCCGACTTGTCAGGGGCCGAGGTGGCAGCTTCATCGCCCAGCTTGACGGCGTAATAGGCACGAACCATGAAGTTGTTGGTGTCTGACCAGTTGAAGCCGACACCGGCACCGCTGAGCGTGCGCTGATTGGCACCCAAACCTGGCCACGGTTTTTTATTCACCGTCACTTGGCCGGCATCCACGAAGCCGATCAGTTGCAACTGTCCCGGCAGGTAATTAGAAAACTGGGGCACCTGCAAACGGGCCTCCAGGTTCACCACATAACCCTGGTCGGCATAAGCCTCACCCTCAGGGTAGGCGCGCACGCCGTACATGCCGCCGAGTTCCATCTTTTCTGACACGTCCAGGTTCTTAGAGGCGAGTTGCCCATTGATGGACGCAGACAAGGACACCCGGTCGGTCACGCGCTGCAGTCGCTGCAAGCTGTATCCGAGTTTGCTGAAGTGTCCGCCGCTTTGTGCGGTGGCGGCATCTGCCACTTGCGCACCAGGCGTTAACAGGTCAATGTTGCCGGTGCTCCAGGCGACTGAATAACGGGTTTGACCACCGCCACCCAGGAGGTCGCTGCGGTTGCCGTACAAGCTGGCTGTGGCCACCTGTGCTTCCTTGTCGGTCACGCTGCCGGTGGTGTCCACCTTGTCCGAGAAGGTTTTGTCATCATAGAGCAGACCGGCAGACAAGTTGTTGTTACGCGAGCGAATCAAGGGGTAACTGCCATACACGCTGGCGACACGGGCCGTGCCATGGGCCTGCAGCGGGGCAAACTCTTCACCCAGTTCGTAGGCCAGCGCGCTGTAAGCGACACCAGCCGTTGCTTTGCCAAATTGCAGCTGGTAGGCGCCCCGGGCGTACCGCAAGCCTTCACCGGACGTCAACACGCGCAGCGTTGCCACATCGCCCAAGCCCAATGGCTCGTTGAAGTTGACGGTGGCGCCAACGCGGTACACACCGGTGTAACGGTTGCCTGCGTTGTCGGCATCGATGCTGCCAGTGACGCGCCGTCCCGGCGTCAGGCTCACGATCAGGTCAGAACTGCCCGCCTCGGCGCCGGGCACCAGGCTGGAGCTGACTTGGACACCCGGCAGGTCAGACAATGACAGCAGCCGGTTTTCCAGCGGTGCAGCGGCCACCACATCGCCCGGGTTGAGGCCACTGAGCAGGCTGTTGGCCAGCGTGTTGGACACGTTGGTCTGGTTGTTGAGTGTGACCTTGCCGTATTGACCCTCAATGACTGCGATGGTCACCACACCGCCCTTGACGTCTTGCGCTGGCAGGTAGGCCTGAGCCACAAAGTAGCCCTGGCGCTGGTAGTGACTGGTGATGCGGTTGGCCATGCCGCGCAGGTCTGTCAGCGTCAGTAGGCTGCCTGGCTTGAAGTCGGTCACGGCGATCAGCTCCGCCTCGGAGTACGCCTTGGCACCCGTCACGCGCACGCTGTTCACTGTGATTTTTGCCGTGTCGATTGCGTCCTCTTTGGCTGGGTACGCGGGCTTGACCTCAATGGCGGGTGCGGCTAAAGGTTGCCCCGGTATCACAGGGATTTGCCGTATCTGGCTTCCCGCGCTTGGCGCTTGCTGCGCAAAGACCACAGGGCACAAGGCCAATAGCACACTGGGGATAACTTTGGTTTTGAACATACTTGCTTTCAATTGAATCTGGCAACACTGGAAATACCTCGCGCCAATTCTGTTGATTCCGCGCTGCCCGGTCTGTACGGTGGCGCTCATAACGCCGTGTTTATCGACAGACAGCGTTCAGCCAATCCCGTCCGTGTTGGTGGTCGGATGAAGGATGCAAAAAAGCCCCGCAGTCAATCAGACTGCGGGGCTTTTTCAAGCAACTAAACGCGACAAAGGGACGGTACAAGACCTCGAGCTTGGGCGATGCGAACACTGTGCACCATGAACTCCCAAGCGCACACTGCGCCAGATTCATTGAAACATCCGGCAAACGCGGCACCTATGCCATCAATTTCCCAGTTTGCCCCCAGCGACTACTGGCAATTCCAGGTGCAGACGCTGGAAGAGCAGATCGAGGCTATGCAGGAAGAGTCGCTGGTGGCGTGATCCAGAAGCGCAACGCGCATGCGGCGCCTAATCAATGGTCAGCCGCTGCGCCCCGCTCATGGCGGCTTTCTTGGGCAAGGTGAGCGTTAGCACCCCGTTGTCGTACTTGGCTTTGGCCTGGCCTTGGTCAATGTCAGCTGCCAACTGGAAGCTGCGCGACACGGTACCGTAATAACGTTCGCTGCGCAGTGTTTTTTCATCCTGACCGGTGCTGTCCTGTTGCCTGATTTCAGCGCGCAAGCGCACCACATTGCCCTCCACTGCCACCTGAATGTCTTCTTTGGGAACCCCCGGAATTTCAGCCTGGACGGTGTAGGCATCGCCGCTTTCTTTCACATCCACCTTGATCTGCGTGGGTGTCGGCAAGGGATCTCCGTGCAACGGCTTGATGTAAAAACCGGGCGCTACATCGCGGAAAAAGTCGTCAAACAGACCGCCGCGTGTCATCAATGCATTCATGATCTTCTCCTTTTTCAACAGTGCGTTGGGTGACAGGCCCACAACCCCCATGGCGGTGAGCCTTCACTGTGAAAATGGGGCTGGCGCTGCGTCTTTTCAAGAGCTTGCCAGCCTGACAGACCGTATCACCCACGACTGCGGGGCCCCAACCCCTTGGGCGAATGGCCTTATTTTCCACTGATAGTCAGCAATTCCACCTCAAACAGCAGCGTGGCGTTGGGCGGAATGGCACCCCCACCAAAAACGGGCGCTTGAACGGATCGCTCAGATCAAACCGTAGTCAGAACCTGGAACCAGAAATACCGGCGGCTTCATTGGGAAAACTCGGATTTTTGAAAGAGGAACTTCAGCCTAGCGAAACAAACTCATCAGGTTGTAAGCCAGCAGGGACCAACAGCGTCGTAAAACTGTCCACCAACAAAAAAGGCACCCGAAGGTGCCTTTTTTGTTGCCGTGAGGCAATGGGTAATCAAGCCTTTTTGGCAACTGCAGCAGCAGCGCTCAAAGCTTGTTCTGTCACAGCAGTGATGTTGCTCTCGGCCAGGGCCAAAGCCTGCTTGGCAGAGCTCTGAGCAGAGTCAATGGCGTTCTGGCTGGAAGCCAGGGCGCTCTTGAGCACAGCCACGGCAGACTCGGTGCCAATCGGTGCGTTCTTTGACACGTTTTCCATCACTTGGGTGATGGCTTTTTGTGCTTCAGCGGTCTTGCCTTCCACTGCCTTGGTGTACTCGGAGCCTGATTCCATCAGGATGCCATACACATGACGACCGTAAGACACTGCCTTTTCAGTCATGGGAGCGACCAGGCCGGTTTGCAGCGCAAACGCAGCTTGCAGGTCTTTGGCGGCCAACACGCTTTGGGCGTGACTGAAAGATTCGGTCACCATGGCCTTGGCAGCAGCCATGTTCAGTTCAACCAGCTTTTCGACACCAGCGAAAGACTTGGTAGCCAGGCCTTGAAGGGCGTCGAGGTTGGTCTTGTTGGCGGCGGTGATTTGGTCAGCAGTGATAAACATGATGTATTCCTTAAAAGATGGGTTGAGTGACGTTGCAGCTGCCTCAAACAATTATGTTGCAGTGCAGCATGGGTTGAATTATAGGGAAAACCCGAGGTCGATCAAGTCTTTTTTGTTGCGCTGCAACAAAATAATTGGGGATATCTGTCTAATTCTCAGCGCCACAAAATCAGCGCCGTGCCTGCCACGGTCAGCGTGGCACCCACCCAGGCCCCCAGGGCGGGCGCGCGTTTGAGCTGAAACCACAACAGGGGCAACACCAGGATCGGCGAGATGGACGACAAGATCGCCACCATGCCCACATCACCTTTTTCCAACGCCAGCAGCACCAGCGTCATGCCAATGCCCATGGCCACAAACCCATTGAGACCGGTTTGCACCAGCACCCGCAAGGTTGGCGGTGTGTGGGCGCGCGCTGCCTTGAAGCCTGCCGCCAGCAGCACAAAATGCGCACAGGTGGCCACCGTGACCCGCACTGCCGAGGCCATCACCGGGTCCACCTGCATGGCCATCACCGGCTTGGCAATCAGCGAACCCACCGCTTGGCACAACGCTGCCACCAGCGCCAGCGCCACACCCAGGCCCACATGGCCCCGGTCGGCTTCCCAGGCGTGAGTTTCGTCCTTGTGGCGGCCCAGCACAATGGCCAGCATGACGCCTGCCAGCGTCATCACCGCGCCCAGAAACGCCTGCAGGCTCATGCGCTCACCCAGCCAGACAAACCCGAGCGCAGCGCTGAACGCCGCGTGGGTGGCAAACAACACCCCGGCGCGGCGCGGTCCGAGCCGGTTCATGGCGGCAAACAGCGCGGTGTCGCCCACAAAAATGCCGATCAGCCCGCTCAGGCCCATAACACCCCAGGCATGCGCATCAAAGCTGTGCCAGCTGCCCTTGAGGGCCACCACGGCCCATAACATGAACGCCACCATCAACATGCGCCAGCGGGTGAAGGCAAAGGCACCAAGGTGGCGCGACGGCATCACTGACATCACGCTACCCAGCGCCCAGCAGGCGGCCGCGCCCAGCGCGAACAGGTCGTAGGGTGCCATCAGGCGAGGCGTTTCAGCGTGTCAGCCGGCAAACGGTCAATTTCTGTCAGCAAGCTGGCCAATGCACGCCCGGCTGCACTTACCATCACCTGGCCCTTTTCAGCCTTGGCATTGGCCGCGTTGCCGACGGCACCGGCCGGGTTGTAGTCCTGCATCTGCCAGCCAAGTTTGGCGCTTTTTCCGTTGCCCAGAATGTCAAACTGAGTTGAGCGCGCCTGTGCGGCAGAGGCAAAGTCTTGCGCCTGCCGCATATCCACATGCGCGGGGTCCAGCGCGAGCATCATTGAGGTCTCGATGTCACCGGCGTGGATGCCAAAGCGGTGCTCTTGTGGGCTGAACAGCGCATTGGCGTCACTGCCTTGCGCATCACGCAGCGGCAAATTGAACCAGCTCACGCTGTACACCAGCATGTCAAGACGGGCACGCAGGTCACGCGCCACCAGGTCCATCACGCTGACATTGCCGCCGTGGGCATTAAACAGTACCAGCCTGGTGACGCCACTGGCAGCAACTGACTCGCCAATGTCAGTCCAAAGCCGAAGAACGGTCTCGTTTTTCAGGCTGAGCGTGCCTGAAAAGCGCCCATGCTCCGGGCTCAGTCCAATGGCCTGGGTGGGCAAAAACAGCACATTCAATTCGGCAGGCAGCTGCGGTAAGGCTGCCGCCACGATGCCTTCCACCAGCACCGTGTCCACACTCAGGGGCAAATGCGGCCCATGCTGCTCTGTAGCTGCCACTGGCAGCACGGCGATGGCGCGGGTCGCATTGCCACTGGCACGCAGCCCCTCAAAATCTGCGGTAGTCCAGTCTGCCCAATAGCGTGAGGAGGTGGTCATGGTGAAGGCCCTGCTGAACCCGAATGGGTGATGGATTGGTGTCGATCTGCCAGAGCGACGCGGCTCAGGCCTTCTTCATGAATTCGGCCTTGAGCATAAAGGCGCCTTGCTCGGTCTTGCAGTCCACCTCATGGTCACCGGCACCGTCCGGCAAACGGATACCCTTGATTTTGGTGCCTTTTTCAGCACGATGGACGAGCCCTTGACCTTCAGGTCCTTGATCAAAATCACCGTGTCGCCATCGGCCAGCGGGTTGCCATTGGCATCCTTGACCGGCCCACCCACGTCTTCGCCATCTGTCGCAACGGCCGATTGTGGCCACTCAAAACCACAATCCGGGCACACAAAGTTGTCGCCGTCCGGGTAGGTATTTTCAAGAGAGCATTGAGGGCAGGCAGGCAAGTTGGACATGAAGGGAACACGTAAAAGGAACAGATTGTAGAGGTCGGTATCATCCAGCCATGTCTGAAAAACGCACCCGCAACTTCACCGGTGACTCCTTTTTCGCCTGGGATGGTGACGTGCTGGTGGTGAATATTTTGGGCAAACCCAGCGCCAGCAAAGACGCCATTGGCAAGCCCAAGGGCACCCAGCTCAAGGTCAGCGTCACCGCCAAACCCCTGAACGGCAAGGCCACCGACCACATGCTGCGTTTTCTGGCGCCACTGTTTGGCGTGAGTGTGACTGCCATCGAGGTGGTATTTGGGCAGGAAAACGTCAACAAGCAGTTGCGCATCAAGGCACCTACCAAACTGCCGCCGGTCTTTTCCAGCCAAGCCCATCAGGCATCGTTTTTCCCACCGGGTGATGGCAACGCATAAGCCGGTTACAAACGGCCAACGGAACTTCATCAGCAGTCCTGCATCCTAAAAAGAATGACCATTTCAATGCGCCTGTCACGAACCTTGTTCGCTTTGTTTTTTGTAGCTGTATGTGCTCTATCCACGGGCGCCA
>CAISLL010000036.1 GCA_903886165.1 uncultured beta proteobacterium
CTCAAGAACCGCAAGGCCAGCATTTCGCTGGTGCAGCGTCACCTGAAAATTGGCTATAACCGTGCGGCCCGGCTGGTGGAAGACATGGAAAACGCTGGCCTGGTCAGCGCCATGAGCACCAGCGGCCAGCGTGACATTCTGGTGCCGGCGCGCAACGATTAGCCGTGGGGCTTGCCTGGCGTGCCAAACCAACTAGGAAACCTGTGAAAAGACTGACAACTGTATTGTTTTTAATAGCTATTTATTCAGGAAATACTTGGGCTACAGGCCTGAATAGCTTGGAAGAGTTTGTCAAGACAGTGAAAACTGGCAAAGCCGACTTCACCCAGGTGGTGACGTCGCCCGCGAAGGAGGGGCAGGCACCACGGGTCAAGACCTCAAGCGGCCAGTTTGAATTTGCCCGGCCCAACCGCTTCAAGTTCAACTACACCAAACCTTTTGAGCAAACCATTGTGGCCGACGGCCAGACATTGTGGTTGCATGACGTGGACCTGAACCAGGTGACGGCGCGCAAGCAGGCCGCCGTGTTGGGCGCCACGCCAGCAGCCCTGATTGCCTCGGCGGCAGACGTGCAGGCCTTGAAGGCTGACTTTGTGCTGGCGGATGCGCCTGACAAGGACGGTCTGGAGTGGGTCACAGCCACACCCAAATCCAGGGACGGCCAGTTGCAGACGGTTCGGGTCGGTTTCAGGGTGGCGGGGGTTGCCGGGGTGCCGGCCAGCACGCTGGAGGTGCTGGAAATTCTGGACAGCTTTGGCCAGCGCTCGGTGCTGACTTTCAGCAAGTTCCAGGTGAACCCGGCATTGCCGGCGCAAAATTTTGCCTTCAAGCCTCCAGCCGGTGCCGATGTGATGCGTCAGTGAGGCCTTGTGAACGGGAGGATGATGGCAAAGGTTGTCAGTCCACCCGTTGACGTTGCCCGGATGCTGCCCCCATGGGCGGTGACGATAGACCGGGTGATGGCCAGCCCCAGGCCGGTGCCCTCTGAGCTGCGCTGGCGTGCCGGGTCAGCGCGAAAAAAGCGGTCAAACACCCGTTCCAGATGTTCGGGGGCAATGCCATCGCCCTGGTTGCTCACACTGATCATTACGCCTGTGTCAAGTGTTTTCAGGGAGACGCAGAGTGTGCTGGCGCTGTCCGCATGGCGCAGTGCGTTGGAGAGCAGGTTCGCCAGCGCGCGGCGCAGCATCAGCCGGTCAGCCCAAATTTCACAGTCGCCTTGCAGTGTCAGTGACAGGTTCTTTTCTTCGGCCAGCGCATCAAAATAGTCAAACAGCGCGCGCACCTCGGTGGCCATCTGCAAGCGTTCGCGTTGGAGAAGCACCAGCCCGTCGTCGGCTTTGGCCAGCAGCAGCATGTCCGAAATCATGCGGGCCATGCGCTCAAATTCTTCCTCGTTGGATACCAGTATTTGGTGGTAGTCGTCTGCACTGCGCGCGCGCGACAGGGTCACCTGCGTTTGTGTCAGCAGGTTGCTCACCGGAGTGCGTAACTCGTGTGCAATGTCTGATGAAAAGTCGGACAGCCTCTTGAACGCCTCCTCCAGCCGCGCCAGCATGTCGTTGAGAGACTGTGCAAGTTCTGCCAATTCACGGGGGATGGTTTGCACTGGCAGGCGAAGACTGAGCTGCAAGGCGGTAACGCCCTGTGCCTGCGTGCGCATGGCGTGCAGGGGCGCCAGGCCGCGACGCACCGCGACCCATGCCAACAGGCCGGTCAGGAGTGCCGCACCAGCCACGAACAACCACAGGGTCTGCAAAAAACCTTTCAGAAACGTCTGGTGGTGGGCGATGTCTGTGGCCACCGCAACCGTCACGCGCAAGGGCTGGCCGCTGGTGCCGCTCACGTCGGTCGGCAGATGGGCGGACAGTCCCCGGTAGGTGTGCCCGTCAAGTGACCACAATGTCGGCTTGTCGGGTGCCAATGCGGCCTGCCGGACCACCAGCGCCGGATCAAAGCCGGCGTGACTGGTGGCGAAAATGACGGATTCCTCGGCGTCAATCACCATCACCTCCATGCCGTGGTGTCCCACCAGCGAGTAAGCCAGCTGGTGTGTGAATTCGGTCAGTCCTTCTTCGGTACGCACCCGCAGCAGGGCCTGGCGGGTCAGTTCCATCTTGCCGGACAAGACCTCCATGTCGAGATCTTCAAAGTGCTGCTCCACCGACGAGGCAACGACCAACCCCAAGAGGAGCAGCACCCCCGACGCAGCCACCATGAACATCAGCGTGAGCCGCTGTGTCAATGAAATCCGGTTCAAGGCTCGCAATCGGGGCCTTCCAGCACATAGCCCATGCCCCGCACCGTGCGAATCAGCTTGGGCTCAAAGGGGTCGTCCACCTTGGCCCGCAGACGACGCATGGCGACCTCGATCACGTTGGTGTCGGAGTCAAAGTTCATGTCCCACACCTGCGAGGCGATCAATGAGCGCGGCAGCACCTCGCCCTGGCGGCGCAGCAGCAGTTCCAGCAGGGAAAACTCCTTGGCGGTCAGGTCCATGCGCTGGCCAGCGCGGGTGACGCGCCGGCGCATCAGGTCAAGTTCAAGGTCAGCTGCGCGCAGGAACTCGGCCGCGCTGGGCTTGACGCCGCGGCGCAACAGGGTACGCACGCGCGCCAGCAGCTCCGTGAAAGCAAAGGGCTTCACCAGGTAGTCATCGGCTCCCAGTTCCAGACCTTTGACACGGTCCTCCACCTGGTCGCGTGCGCTCAGGAAAAGCACTGGCAGGTCTTTGCCAGCGCGGCGAATGCCCGCCAGCACACCCCAGCCGTCCAGACCAGGAAGCATGACGTCCAGAATGGCCAGGTCATAGTCTTGCGTGAGCGCCAATTGCAGGCCTGCGGTGCCGCTGCGCGCCAGGTCCACCACAAAGCCTGCCTCGGCCATGCCTTGTTTCAGGTAGTCGCCGGTTTTGCCTTCGTCTTCAACAACAAGTAGTCTCATGGCTTTGATTTTCCACTGGTTGTGCAACCCGATGGCCAGAATGACAGGAATGTAATCTGACCGACAGCTTGTTGTCGTGGCTGAGTCGCTAGACTCTGCACCTCACTGTTTTCCATTTTTTCATTTCCTTTTGCCACAGGATATAGACCCATGAAATCTCTGCTGACCGCCACCTTGACAGCTCTTGCCATGGGCGTTGTTGCACCCGCCATGGCCCAGACTGACCACAGCAATCATGGCATGGCCAAGCCGGCGCCCGCCGCCGCAGATGCGTCCATGGCGCAAGGTGTGGTCAAAAAAGTTGACAAGTCCAAAGGACGGGTCACGCTGTCGCACGGCGCGCTGCCCAACGGCATGCCACCCATGACCATGGCGTACAAGGTCAAGGAAGCAAGCTGGCTGGATCAGCTCAGGGTCGGGCAGACGATCCGGTTTGCCACCGATCCCAAAGACGGTGACATGACGGTGCTGAAGTATGAGTTGGTGAAATAGGGGTTTCCATTGCCGTGCCCACCATGACCGAGGAAAAGGACGCCCGCTGGATGCCTGTTTTTGGCGCCTGGCTGGTGGCTGCGAGTGCCACACTGGGTGCCTTGTTCATGGGTGAGGTGATGGGTTTGACGCCCTGCGTGTTGTGCTGGTACCAGCGCATCTTCATGTTTCCGCTGGTGTTTGTGCTGGCGGTCGGGTTGTTTCCGTTTGACATCAAGGTGCTGCGTTATGCCTTTCCTCTGGCCGTGACTGGGCTGCTTGTGGCGGGCTTTCATGTGTTGCTGGTGGCAGGCGTCATTCCCGAAGCCATGACCCCGTGCCGGCAGGGGGTGCCTTGCGCCACCGTGCAGGTTGAATGGTTTGGTTTTGTCACCATTCCCATGCTGTCCTTCGCTGCCTTTTTCGTGATCAACGCCCTGTTGCTCATTGCCTATCTGAAAACATCCAAATGAAACAAAAATACCTGTTTATCGCCGCTGCGGCGTTGTTGCTGATGACCTTCCTCGCGGGCGTATTTTCCCACCAGAGCAGACAAGCCGAGCAGGCGGCGCAGTTGGCTGCGAAAAACCAGGCCGCGCTGGTGCGCGCAGACGCCCCCAGTTTTGGCAACCCGGACGCGCCGGTGCACATCGTGGAGTTTCTTGACCCGGCATGCGGCACCTGCCGGGAGTTTTATCCCCTGGTCAAGGCGCTGATGGATGCCAACCCGGGCAAGATTCGCCTGTCCGTGCGTTACGCACCGTTTCATCCCGGCTCGGACACGGTGGTGAAGGCACTTGAGGCTGCACGCCTACAGGGTCAATTCAAGCCAACACTGGAGGCGCTGTTCCTGGCGCAAAACCGCTGGGTAATTAACCACACGGCGCAGGCTGATTTGATCTGGCCCTTCCTTGATCCCCTGGGCCTGGACATGGCACGCCTGAAGATCGACATGAATTTGCCCGAGATTGCCACCATGATCGCGCGTGACCTGGCTGACGCCAAAACCATGAATGTCACCATGACCCCCGAGTTTTTTGTCAACGGCAAACCTTTGCCCAGCTTTGGTTTTGACCAGTTGAAAAATCTGGTGGACGAGGCCCTGGCCAACGCCACTGTCAAATAAGTCTATGTCACACAATTTACGCGCCTGTGTGCTCGCCGTGCTGCTGGTCATGGCGGCACCAACTGCCATCAGCGCCAGCGAAGTATTGCCAGGTGTCAGCCTGGAACCGATGCTGGAACTTGCCAAGGCGAACAACCCCGAATACGCCAGCATGCGTTTTGAGCGCCAAGCAGCGGCTGAGCGCGTCACCTCAGCAGGTGCCTTGCCTGATCCGAAATTGCGTGTGGAGTTGATGGACATCACCAAGGGTGACACCCGCACCGCGACAATTTGGCCCAACGACGTGGGCAGCACCCGCTACACGCTGATGCAGGACTTGCCCTGGTTTGGCAAACGCGATTTGAAGCGCGACATGGCCGCTTTCGAAGCCAATGCGGTCACGGGAAAAGTCAATGCGACCTGGTCTGACCTGACCGCCAGGATCAAGACCCTGCACGCCTTGCGTTATTACCACCATGGCAACCAGGAGTTGGTGCGCGACATGCTGGCTTTGATGGTGCGGCTGGAGAAGGTGACCCAGGTGCGTTATGCCAATGGCCTGGCCGCGCAACAGGATGTGATCCGCGCCCAGATCGAGCAAACCAACGTGCGCATGGAACTGGCAGCGCTGGACAACGAAGGCGCCCAGATGGATGCGCGGCTGAATGCGTTGCTGGGTCGCCCCGCAGGCGCGCCACTGGCAGACCCAACGGGCTGGCGCGCCCTACCCAGTGCAGAAAAGCTGGATGTCTTTACCTTGCAGGAACGCCTGCGTGCCAGTAACCCGGCCTTGTTTGAGCAAGCTTCGCGCATCAAGGTGGCCGAAGCTGCCCTTGAGTTGGCCTACAAGAACCGCTACCCCGACTTCAACGTCGGCCTGGCGCTCACCCAGTACCCTGGTGCTACAGCACCGTCCGGCAATGCCCAACACAACCCGGGAGCGATGATGGCGCCCCCGGCCATCGGCAACGAATGGGCTGTGATGCTGGAGTTGAATATTCCTCTGCAACAGGCGTCCCGGCGTGCCCAGGAGCGTGAATCCGAAGCCATGTTGTTAGCAGCTCGTGCGCGGCAGGACGCGCTGGCCAACCAACTGCTGGCTGAGCTTGCGGACAACGTGGCCGGCATCAACGCGGCTGGCAAGACCGGCTTGCTGGTCGCCACCAGTTTGCTGCCACACGCCGAACTGACCTTCAGTGCCGCCCTGGTGGCTTATGAAAATGCCAAGGTTGATTTCGCCACCTTGCTTGATGCCCAACGCCAGATTCGCCAGGCCAGACAAAGCCAGCTCAAGTCCGGTTTTGAAACACAGGTGCGTATTGCCGAGATAGAAAAATTGCTGGGGGAAGATTTGTGACCAACAAAACAGGATGGATGGTGGGTGTGGTGGTTGTCGCCGTGCTGGCAGCAGGCGGGGGCTACTGGTTTGGCACCCGGGCTTCTGGTCAGCATGCGCCAGCGCCAGCGGTGGGTGTGGTCGACGCGGCCACTGGCAAGAAGGCGCCCAAGCTTCTGTATTACCGCAACCCGATGGGTTTGCCAGACACCTCGCCGACCCCGAAAAAAGACCCCATGGGCATGGTTTACATCGCTGTCTATGAGTGTGAGGCTGACGATGAGCCGTCTTCCGCCAACCAGGTCCGGATCAGCACCGAAAAAGTGCAAAAACTCGGTGTGCGCACCGAAGCTGCGCAGCGGCGCACGCTTGACCGGCTGGTGCGTGCTTCAGGCCGGATAGAGCCAGACGAACGCCGGGTGTACAGCGTGTCGCCCAAGTTTGAGGGTTATGTGGAGCGCCTGCATGCCAATGTGACCGGGCAGACGGTGAGCAAGGGGCAGCCCTTGTTTGAGGTGTACAGCCCCGAACTGGTGTCGGCGCAGCGCGAATACGCCATTGCCGCGCAAGGCCTGGATTCGTTGAAGTATGCGGGTGGCTCCACCCTGTCCGGCATGAAACAACTGGCTGATTCAAGCCTTCAGCGACTCAAGAACTGGGACATCTCCGAGGAGCAGATCAAGGCATTGGTTGCGTCTGGCGAAACTCGCCGCACCCTGACGTTTCGCTCACCAGTCGCAGGGGTCGTGACGGAGAAGAAAGCGGTGCAGGGCATGAGGTTTATGCCGGGCGAGTCGCTGTACCAGATTGCCGACCTGTCGGCGGTCTGGGTGATTGCCGATGTATTTGAGCAGGACATTGCTCTGGTCAAAATTGGCGCCACGGCGGCGGTGCGTATCAATGCCTATCCCGACAAATCTTTCTCCGGCAAAGTCACTTACGTTTACCCGACCCTGCAGGCCGAGACCCGCACGGTGGCGGTGCGCCTGGAGCTGGCCAACCCGGGCGGGCTGCTGAAGCCCGGCATGTTTGCCCAGGTGGAGTTGCCGGTGGCAGGCAGCGGTCCGCTTGTGACGGTGCCGGTGTCGGCCGTGATTGACAGCGGCACGCGCCAGATGGTGTTGATTCAATTGAAAGAAGGCAGGTTTGAGCCGCGTGAAGTAAAGCTGGGCGGGCGCAGTGACACCCATGTGGCGGTACTCCAAGGCGTGAGTGAAGGAGATCAGGTGGTGGTTGCAGCCAACTTTCTGATTGATGCGGAGAGTAATTTGAAAGCCGCGCTGGGCGGGTTGACCGGGGTTGCACCTGCCGCTTCAGCTGTACCAGCCAAATCGGTGGGACATCAGGCCACTGGCACGGTGGACGATGTGGACATAAAAGCAGGCACGGTCAGTCTGAGCCACGGCCCTGTGGCCAGCCTGAAGTGGCCGGCCATGACGATGGAGTTCAAGACCGCCAACGCAGGCCTGCTGAAAGCGCTCAAACCCGGTGCCAAGGTGGACGTCGAGTTTGTCGAGCGCCAGCCCGGCGAATGGGTCATCACAGGCGTCAAGCCCGCTGACCCACACGCCGGTCATTGACGGGGTCGCCACATGCTCTCCAAGATCATCGACTGGTCAGGCCGCAACCGGTTCCTGGTGCTGCTGGCCACCTTGTTCATCGTGGTCGCTGGCGTCTTTTCGGTGCTGCGCACACCGATCGACGCGCTGCCCGACCTGTCAGACGTGCAGGTCATCGTCTACACCGAATACCCCGGCCAGGCCCCGCAGGTGGTGGAAGATCAGGTGACTTACCCGCTCACCACCTCCATGTTGTCGGTGCCCAAATCCAAGGTGGTGCGCGGCTTTTCGTTCTTTGGTGCGTCCTTTGTCTACATCATCTTTGAAGACGGCACCGACATCTACTGGGCGCGCTCGCGCGTGCTGGAGTACCTCAACTTCGCCTCGGGGCGCATGCCCAAAGGCATCACGCCGCAGATCGGCCCGGATGCCACCGGTGTTGGCTGGGTCTACCAATACGCACTGCTGGCCAAAGACAAAACCCTGGCCGAGCTGCGCAGCATCCAGGACTGGTATGTGCGCTACCAGCTGACCAAGGCACACGGAGTGGCCGAAGTGGCTTCTGTGGGCGGCTTTGTCCAGACCTACCAGGTCACGGTGGACCCGGTCAAGCTGCGCGCCTACAACATCCCCTTGATGAAGGTGGCACAAGCCATTCGTGATTCGAACCGCGACGTGGGTGGTCGCGCGGTTGAGATGGCCGAGACCGAGTACATGGTGCGTGGCAAGGGTTATTTGCGCGGCAAGTCCGACATCGAGCTGCTGGTGGTCAAGGCCGACAAAGGCACCCCGGTGCTGATTC
>CAISLL010000037.1 GCA_903886165.1 uncultured beta proteobacterium
CCACACACAAGCGGCAACTCTGGGAAAAATTCGCCACCGTGGTGCGGGCCACAGTCAAGGGCAATATTCTGGTCGCTGCGATTCAGGGTGCCTTGGGCGGTCTGGCCTTCTGGGTTCTGGGCGTCGGTGGTGCGTTGTTGTGGGCGGTGGTCATGGCAGCACTCTCATTGCTGCCAGCCATTGGTGCAGCCATGGTGTGGCTACCTGTGGCGCTGTACTTTCTCGTCACCGGTGCCATCTGGCAAGGTCTGGCGCTAATGGCTTACGGTGTGCTAGTGATCGGCCTGGTGGACAACCTGCTGCGTCCGATCCTGGTTGGCAAGGACACCCTGATGCCTGACTATGTGGTGATGATCACCACCGTGGGTGGCATGGCCGTGTTTGGCATCAACGGCTTTGTGCTCGGCCCCCTGATTGCGGCCATGTTCATTGCAGTCTGGCATATTTTTGGCAGCACACGATGACCTGGCTTGCGCAAACGCAACACACGGCCCAACGGATGCTTCCAAACTGATCACACCATGAAATACAAAGACTATTACGACATTCTGGGCGTGCCGCGTACGGCCAGCCTGGATGACATCAAGAAGGCCTACCGCAAACTGGCGCGCACCCACCACCCGGACATGTCCAAGGCACCGGACGCCGAAGTTCGCTTCAAGGAGATTGGTGAGGCCTATGCCACCCTCAAGGACACGGCCAAGCGTGCCGCCTACGATGAGCTGGGTCATCCCAAGCCGGGTGCCGAATTCAGACCGCCACCGCAATGGCAAGAAGACTTTGCACCCGGTGGCATGTCTTTTGAAGACCTCGACCTGGCTGATTTGCTCGCCGCCATGGGGCGGGTGCAGCGAGGTGGGCCCCAGCAGGTCATGCCCACCAAAGGACAGGACTTTGAAACCTCGGTCACCGTCACGCTGGAAGACGCCAGGCGCGGTACCACGGTCAATTTGACGCTGGCAGATGGCACCGGTGAGCGCACCCTGCAAGTCACCATTGCGCCGGGTGCCAGTCAGGACCAGAAATTGCGCCTGCGCGGCAAAGGCGGCAAGGGCCGCAACGGTGGGCCCGATGGCGACATCTACCTGCACATCAAACTGGCACCCCATGCAGTGTTTCGCCCTGATCACCACGACCTGTACTTTGACCTGGCGCTGGCGCCCTGGGAAGCCGCTTTGGGTGCCGAAGTGGAAGTGCCCACACTGGACCGACCAGTGTTGCTGACCGTGCCACCGGGCACGCGTTCAGGGCGCAAGCTACGTTTGCGTGGCCGGGGCTTACTGGCTGACCACAGTGACTTGTACGGAGTGGTTCGCATTGACGTGCCCACCCAGCTTAGCCGGCGTGAAACAGAACTGTTTCAGGAACTGTCCAAGATTTCAAGCTTCAACCCTCGCGCCACCAAGCCCTAGGAGGACACCATGACACAAGACCAAAGCGACTATGCAAGCCTGGACACCAGCACCATCATCACACTGAGCGAACTGGCGCAGTGTTGCGGCCTGAGCGACGCCGACCTGGACGAACTGGTGGACTACAACGCGCTGGCGCCGCTGGCAGACACCGCCACCGAGCGCACGTTCAGCGCACATTGGGTGATGCCCCTGCGCGCGGCAGCCCGGATGCGGCTTGACTTTGATCTGGATGTGTTCACCATGGCCATTTTGCTGGGCCAACTGATCCAGATTGACGTGCTGCAGCGTCAGGTGCAGTCCCTCAAGGCGCAACTGCCAGAGCACTTGCGACAACTTTGACATCGTGCAGTTCACCGCTGCAACTCTTTTAAAAGCAGCGGAGCAGCACACATGCAACCACCCGAAAAATCCCCTACTACGACAGCCTCGACCGCCGAAACTTGGCATCAGCGCGAGGTGCACGAACTCACCGCCGAACACACCGTAGACCCCGAGCATGGCCTGCATCCCGCAGAGGTGGCCCGGCGCATGGACATCCACGGCCCCAACGAGCTGCCCAGCGTGGCCCGCCGCGGGCCATTTGCCCTGTTTGTGGCACAGTTCACCGACTTCATGGTGCTAGTGCTGCTGGCCGCCGCTGCAGTGTCGGGCCTGATCGGCGACCTGATCGACACCGTGGCCATATTGGTGATTGTGTTGCTCAACGCCGTGATTGGCTTCATACAAAGCTGGCGCGCCGACCGCGCCCTGGACGCACTCAAACAACTCGCAGCCGCCCAGGCCACCGTGCTGCGCAGCAGCCAGACGCACGAAGTTCCGGCGCGTGAGTTGGTGCCGGGCGACATTGTGTTACTGGAAGCCGGCAACAAGATTCCGGCCGATCTGCGACTGATCCGAACCGCGCAACTTCATGTGGACGAATCTTCACTCACCGGTGAATCGGTCACCGTGACAAAACACGCAGCCGCTTTGCCTGACACCGCCGACAGCGCCTTGGGCGACCGGCTGAACATGGCGTTCAAGGGCACAGTGGCCACCCATGGCCGGGCGCGCGGCCTGGTGGTGGCCACTGGCACTGCCACACAAATCGGCAAAGTGGCCAAATTGCTGGACCAGGAAGACCGCAGCACCCCGCTGCAGAGGCGCCTGGCAGCCTTTGGCAAACGGCTGGCGTTGGTGGTGATCGGGATTTGTGTCGTGATCTTCGTGGCAGGCATCTGGCGCGGCGAGCAGGCCCTGCTGATGGCCTTGACTGCGATCAGCCTGGCCGTTGCCGCGATTCCTGAGGCCTTGCCGGCAGTGGTCTCGGTGCTGCTGGCGCTGGGGGCTCGGCGCATGGTGGCGGTGCATGCACTGGTGCGGCGTTTGCCTTCGGTGGAAACCCTGGGCTCGGTCACCACCATTTGCTCAGACAAAACCGGCACCCTGACTCAGAACAAGATGCACGCGGAGTTGGCATGGGCCAGCGACCAAACCTGGGTGCCAGGCGAACCACCGCCGGGGCCGGTGCTGCTGCAAGCCCTTCGCGCCGCAGCGCTGTGCAACGACGCGCTTCGCAACAGCGAAGCAGGCGCAGAGGAAACCTGGCGGGGTGACCCGACCGAAACGGCGCTGGTGATGGCGGCTCAGTCCGGCGGGATTGACAAGGCGGCGCTGGACCTTGAGTGGCCGCGCCAGAAAGAACTGCCTTTTGATTCCGAACGCAAGTTGATGACCACCCTGCACCGCAGTGCGGCGGGGTTTGTCGGCTACACCAAAGGCGCACCGGAAGCCATACTGGCCTGCTGCAACTCACAATGGTCATCTGATGGCCCGCAGCCGCTGGATTCAGCCGCGGTGGTCCATCAGGCCGACAGCCTGGCGGCCCAAGGCCTGCGCGTGTTGGCCCTGGCCTTGCGTGAACACTTGGTGTTGCCAGACATGCAGGCACCAAAGCAGATCGAGCAGCATCTGCAATTCCTGGGGCTCATCGCGCTGATTGACCCACCCCGCGCTGAAGCTGCCGCAGCGGTGCGTGACTGCATCAGCGCGGGCATCACCCCCGTCATGATCACCGGCGACCACCCAGCGACTGCGCGCGCCATCGCACTGCGCCTGGGCATCGTGGCAGACCCACAAGCCGAGGTGCTGACCGGGCAAGACCTGGCCACGCTCGACGATGCCGCGCTGCTGGCAAGGGTAATGCAGGTGCGGGTCTATGCGCGAGTCGACCCGGCGCAAAAAATCCGCATTGTGGAAGCGCTGCAAGCGCAAGGCGAAATTGTGGCCATGACCGGCGATGGCGTGAACGACGCCCCGGCCCTGCAGCGCGCCGACATTGGTGTGGCCATGGGTAAGGGCGGCACCGATGTGGCACGTGAGGCCGCCAGCATGGTGCTGCTGGACGACAACTTTGCCACCATCGTGGCCGCTGTGCGGGAAGGTCGGCGCATCTACGACAACATCCGCAAATTTGTGCGCTACGCCATGACCGGCAACTCGGGCGAGATCTGGACGCTGTTTTTGGCGCCGCTGCTTTTTTTGCCCATTCCGCTCCTGCCGATCCACATCCTGTGGGTCAATCTGGTGACCGATGGTCTGCCCGGTCTGGCGCTGGCGGCGGAACCCGCAGAACGTGGTGTGATGCAGCGCCCGCCCCGTGCACCGACCGAGAGCCTGTTTGCCAACGGCATGTGGCAGCACATTCTGGGCATCGGCTTACTCATTGCTGGCCTGTGCCTGGGCGTGCAGGCCTGGGCCTTGTCCACCGGCCATGCCCACTGGCAGACCATGGTATTCACCGTGCTGACCCTGTCACAAATGGCCCATGTGCTGGCGATACGGTCTGAACGGGACGCCTTGTGGCAAATTGGCCTGGGTTCCAACCGCCCGTTGCTGGGAGCCGTCTTGCTCACCTTCGTATTGCAGATGGCGACCATTTACGTGCCGTTCTTGAATCCTATCTTCAAAACCGAAGCCTTGAGCCTGGCCGAGCTGGCCATCTGCCTGGGTGCCGCCGCTGTGGTGGGTGTCACGGTGGAAATTGAAAAGGCCTGGCGCAGGCGGAACCATCCGACCCCGGCCCACGCGGCCGACAGCCCATGACCCTGATGGCTTTAGCCAATGACCACAAAACGCTCGGCACGCGCCGCGCTGAGCACTTGTGGGACGGCCACCGCCAACATGTCAGCAGGGGCGCGCTCAGCAAGCCATGGGTTGGGCCGGGCAAACCAAGCCGCAACTTCCCAGTCATCACTCACGCCCAGCAACTCAGTCAACACATCCTTCAACCCTGCGCGCAATGACAGACCCACGGGATTGAACTGAAACAGCGGCAACCACCGCTTGGCCTGCCACTCAAAGCTGATCACCTGCCGGTTGTTGATCCAGCCCGCCAGTGGTGACACATCATTGGAGTCATACATTCGAAAACGCGCGGCAACTTCCGGCACCCTGGCCAACCCGCCGCTGCGCCGAAAGGCGTTGAGCAGGTTGACGAACTGCGTATTTTTAAGCTGATCAATGGCGACTTCGTGCTCAGCATCCAAGCCCGTTGATACGTATGGCGCCATGACCCTGTACTGCCCGGGCGCGACAACAGGTACCGAAATCTTGGGGGTTTGCATGGCGATTCCTCAAATGCGACAAGGGTTTAAAGCTTAGTGGCGCATTTATAGGTATTCCGTACGCTTGCGAACACAGGACAAATGAAGCCTGTCAAGGTCGCTCGTCCGAGTCAATGACGTAGCCTGGCCGTGCCTTATGTGGGCTGGCACACAGACATATCGATGGGGTCTCTTGATACTGACCACTGCGATGCAGCGTACCCAATCGGCGGTGGGTCACAGCAGCGCCTGCTTCGACCCTGGGTTAGCCAGGCCTTCAACGTATTCCGATCTAAATAAGAGGTAGGCACATGAAACAATTTCAAGGCAAATTCAAGCCGGCACCATGGCTCATGGCCATCGGTCTGAGCGGCCTGGTAGCCGCCTGCGGCGGCGGTGGGCAGTCCCCCATTTTGGGAGCTGGCAGCATTGCACCTGTGATTTCTCTGGTGCCTGTGGTGCCACCTGCCACTGCACTCGCGGTCACTGCGGTAACCCCGTTGCCTAATTCGGTTGGCATCGCCATCAACACAAAAACCATCACTGCGGCGTTTAACAAGCCAATGGACGCGGCGACCCTGAACGCCGGCAGTTTCACTCTGGCATGCCCAGCAGTTGCACCCATCACTGGTGGCACCGTCACTTACGTGGCTGCCAGCCAGATCGCAACCTTGACCCTGCCTTCAAGCACGCTTTTTCCCATTAACACCTTGTGCAATGCGACGGTGACCACAGCAGCCAAAGACACCACTGGTCGCGCCTTGGCCGCCAACTTTGTCTGGCAGTTCAGCACTGGCACCGCACCAGACACCACAGCGCCCACAGTGACCAACACCATCAATGCCAATGGTGCCACCAATGTTGCACTCAACACCAAGGTGGGTGCGACTTTCAGCGAGGCCATGGATCCGTTGACAATTTCCAACGCCAGTTTCACGCTGAAACAAGGTGTCAACATTGTTCCAGGCACAACCGGCTATTCCGGTGTCAGCATGGTCTTTGTTCCGGCCAGCAATTTGGCCGCCAACACCACATACACCGCAACGGTCAGCACCGGCGCCAAAGACCTTGCTGGCAATGCCCTGGCCAGTGACTACGTTTGGAGTTGGACCACCAGTTCAGCCACCGACACCACGCCACCCACCGTCACCAGCACCACCATTGCCAATGGGGCAAGCAATGTCGCCGTCAACACCAAGGTGGGTGCCACGTTCAGTGAAGCCATGGACCCATTGACGATTACCAATACCAGCTTCACGTTGAAGCAGACGCTCGGTGCCTCGGCGGTGGCCGGCAGCACCAGTTACTCTGGCGTGAATGCCCTCTTCACCCCCACTAGCGCGTTGATTGAAAATACCAACTACACCGCCACCATCACCACCGTGGCGACTGATCTGGCGGGCAATCCGATGGCAAACAATTACAGCTGGAGCTGGACCACAACGCTGGCGACTGACACCACCAGACCCACAGTCACCAACACCATCAATGCCAATGGCGCCATCAATGTGGCAGTCAACACCAAGGTGGGTGCAACTTTCAGTGAAGCGCTTGACCCCTTGACGGTGACCAACGTCAACTTCACGCTCAAGCAAACCGTGAGCGGAACTGCGGTTGCCGGTACCATAAGTTACTCGGGCGTAAATGCTGTATTTAGCCCCTCGGCCAACCTGCAAGCCGGTACCCAGTACACCGCAACGGTCAAAGGCGGCGCAACCGGCGTTGAAGACCTGGCTGACAACGCCATGGCTGCTGACTTCACATGGAGCTGGACCACCGCAGCGGCGGCCGACACCACAGCGCCTTTGGTCACCCTGGTCAACCCGGCTGACCTGGCCCTGAATGTGCCGGTCACAAGTTCCGTGAATGCCACATTCAATGAAGCCATGGACGCACTGACCATCAACACTGCCAACTTCAAGGTGACGGGCGTGACCGGTGTGGTGACATTCAATGCGCTCACTAAAGTGGCAACGTTCACCCCCATCACCGCGTTGACTGCTGGCACCACTTACACCGCCACGGTCACCAGAGGTGCTCATGACTTGGCTGGCAATGCCTTGGCAGCCGACAAGGTTTGGACCTTCACGACCGCGGCCATTCCAGTTGTAATCGTTGCGATTCCTTTGAACTCGGTCGCTCCCTTCGGTACCTTTGGTGGCACCGCCGGCATGACCAATATGGGGACACTTACCCAAATCAACGGCGACATTGGGACGACAGGCACTGAAGCCACGATGGTCACCGGCTTTCATGACACGTCAGGTGACATCTACACCGAAACAGGCTCCAACAAAGGCGCGGTCAACGGCAAGATCTACTCCTGCACCAACTCAACCACTGGTCCAACCTCCGCTGGTGTGAATGCACCTGCCTGTGCCATCGCCACCCAGGCTCGTCTGGATGCGCAAACGGCCTATCTGGCGCTTGTGGCCAAGCCTGTGGGTGGTGCAAGCCCCGCACCGGGTGCCAATCTGGCGGGTGTGACCCTGCTACCGGGTGTCTACACAGCGCCTGGTGGCTCGTTCATGGTCCAGGGCGGCAACCTCACGCTGGATGCGCAGGGTGATGCCAACGCCACTTGGGTGTTCCAGATGTCAACCACACTCACCGTTGGCGGTCCCGGCGCAGCGTTCCCACAAAGCATCATCCTTGCGGGTGGTGCCCAGGCTAAAAATGTGTACTGGCAAGTGGGCAGCTTTGCCACCATCAATGCAGGCGGTGGCGGCACCATGGTCGGCACCATCATCGCGCAAAGTGGGGCGTCGTTTTCTACCGCAGGCAACGTGAACATCGTCACGCTCAATGGCCGCGCACTTTCCCTGGGTGCCTCAGTCACGCTGGTCAACACGGTCATCAACGTGCCGGGCCAATAAGCTGCACTGACATACGGAAAGTTATTCATCAATCAAACCCAGGCGTCACCTCGCCCCCATAAAAATGGGAGCGGTGTCGCCTTTCGGAGAAACCCATGACACTCACATTACGCAAATTCGTCAGAACAACAGGCAAGCTCAGCCTGCTGACACTCGCCCTCATGGCGGCCACGTTCGCCATGGCCCAAGACACGGGCTGGTACGCCGGTGCCAATATCGGCCAGTCCAAGGCCACCATTGACGAAGCCCGCATCACCAGCGGCCTGCTCGGCAGCGGACTGGTCGCCGGGCCTTTCGACAACAATGAACGCGACCGCGGCTACAAGCTGTTCGGCGGCTACCAGGTCAATAAGTACTTTTCTGTGGAAGCCGGCTATTTTGACCTTGGCCGCTTCGGTTTCACGACCACCACCACACCCGCAGGCACCCTCAGCGGTGACATCCGGCTGAAAGGGCTGAACCTTGATGCAGTCGGCACCCTGCACATGACGGAGAAGCTTTCTGCCTTTGGCCGCATTGGCGTGGCGTATGTCCGCACTGAGGACAGCTTTGTTGGCACCGGCGCGGTCAATGTGCTTGACCCCAACCCGAGCGCGCGCGACACCAACCTCAAGGTTGGGTTGGGCGTGCAATACGCCTTCACCGACGCCTTGAGTGTGCGTGCGGAAATTGAACGCTACCGCATCAACGATGCCGTGGGCAACAAAGGTGATGTCGATCTGGCGTCCCTTGGCCTGGTCTACCGCTTTGGCGGCAAAACACCCACCCCTGTGGCACGCCAGTACACCCCCGAGCCAGTGGTGATGGCACAAGCGCCCGCGCCAGCACCTGTGTTCGTGGCACCTCCACCTCCACCACCGCCTCCGCCACCCGCCCCGATGCCACAAAAGGTGAGTTTTTCGGCTGACTCCCTGTTTGACTTTGATAAATCGGCAGTCAAACCGGCCGGTCGTGTTGAGCTTGACAAGCTGGCCTCTGATTTGCGTGGTGTTGAATACGACGTGATCCAGGTCACCGGCCATACTGACCGCATCGGGCGCCAGGCTTACAACCAGAAGTTGTCAATGCAACGGGCCGATGCCGTCAGCAACTACCTGGTGACAACTGCAGGCATTCCAGCTGCCAAGATCAACGCCAGGGGTGTCAATGGCTCTGAGCCTGTGACCCAACCAGGCGATTGCAAGGGCACAAAAGTCACCCCAGCTTTGATCGCCTGCTTGCAGCCAGACCGACGTGTCGACATTGAAGTCACCGGCAGACGTTAAGGAATCGAGCAAAAATAACTTGAACAATTGAGTTCAGGCGATCGGATTGTGCGGCAGCACTCGGTAGTTCCATTCGCCATGAAACTCATCGCGTTCAATGTTCAGCGTGGCGAGTTCTTGGTCAGAGAC
>CAISLL010000038.1 GCA_903886165.1 uncultured beta proteobacterium
CGGACCTGTGTGCTGCGCGCATCAGCTTGCCCGCCACCCAGTCGCTGGCGCTGGCGCGCGACGAGGCTGGCCGCTTCAGTTTCAACGTGCGGGAAATCTGATCATGCTGTACAAGCGCAATCCGCAGCTCAACAAAAACGGCGAGCTGATCCATTTGCTGTCGACCGAGGGGCTGCCCAGGAGCATCCTGACCCAGGTGCTTGACACCGCCAGCAATTTTGTGTCGATGAACCACCGCGAGGTCAAAAAAGTGCCGCTGCTGCGTGGCAAGAGCGTGTTCAACCTGTTTTTCGAGAACTCCACGCGCACCCGCACCACCTTCGAGATTGCCGCCAAGCGCCTGAGCGCCGACGTGATCAACCTGGACATCGCCAAGTCATCCGCCGCCAAGGGCGAGTCGCTGCTTGACACCATTGCCAATCTGAGCGCCATGGCCGCCGATATTTTTGTGGTCCGCCACAGCGAGTCCGGCGCGCCCTACCTGATTGCCCAGCATGTGGCACCGCATGTGCATGTGGTCAACGCCGGTGACGGCCGCCATGCGCACCCGACGCAGGGCCTGCTCGACATGTACACCATTCGCCATTACAAGGGCGACTTTGCCAACCTGACGGTGGCCATTGTGGGTGACGTGTTGCACTCCCGCGTGGCGCGCTCAGACATCCATGCCCTGACCACCCTGGGCTGCGCCGAGGTGCGTGTGGTGGGCCCAAAAACCCTGGTGCCTTCGGACATGGCGCAAATGGGGGTGCGTGTCTGCCACACCCTTGAAGAAGGCATCAAGGACGCCGACGTCGTCATCATGCTGCGCCTGCAGAACGAGCGCATGAGTGGTGCGTTGTTGCCCTCCAGCCAGGAATTTTTCAAGAGCTTTGGCCTGACGCCGGCCAAGTTGCAACTGGCCAAGCCGGATGCCATTGTGATGCATCCGGGGCCGATCAACCGCGGTGTCGAGATTGACTCAGCGGTGGTGGACGGCAAGCAAAGTGTGATCTTGCCGCAGGTGACCTTTGGCATTGCCGTGCGCATGGCGGTGATGAGCATCGTGGCTGGCAACGAAGCCTGAACCCTTTAAAAAGCGTCAAGATGAACAAGCAAACACGTGTGTTGATCCAGGGCGGCCGGGTCATTGATCCCGCCAGCTCTTATGATAAAAAAGCCGATTTAGCCCTTGCCAATGGTTCGGTGGTAGCTATTGAAAACATAGCTTCTGATTTTCAGCCTGAGACCATCATTGCGGCAGATGGCTGCCTGGTGTTGCCGGGCCTAGTGGATTTGGCGGTGCGCCTGCGTGAGCCGGGCAACGAACACGCCCGCATGTTGGAGTCTGAAATGGCCGCAGCCATGGCCGGTGGCGTGACCAGCCTGGTCTGCCAGCCCGACACCGACCCGGTGCTGGACGAACCGGGGCTGGTCGAAATGTTGCGCTTTCGGGCTGAAAAGCTGGAGCAGGCGCGTGTTTACCCGCTGGGCGCACTTACCCGTGGCCTGAAAGGCGACACCCTGACCGAGATGGTGATGTTGACCGACGCCGGTTGTGTGGCGTTCAGTCAGTCTGAGATGTCCTTTGGCAATACCCAGGTGCTGCAACGCGCGTTTCAGTACGCCAGCACCTTTGGGTACGCAGTGTGGCTGCGCCCGCAAGACTACTTTCTGGGCCAGGGTGTGGCGGCCAGTGGCCCGTTGGCCACGCGCATGGGCTTGAGTGGTGTGCCGGTGATGGCCGAGACCATTGCCATGCACACCATTTTCGAGCTGATGCGCAACACCGGGGCCCGTGTGCACCTGTGCCGTATCAGCAGTGCCGCCGGTGTGGCATTGGTGCGTCAGGCCAAGGCGGATGGTCTCAAACTCAGCTGTGATGTCAGCATCAACTCGTTGCACCTGACCGACACCGACA
>CAISLL010000039.1 GCA_903886165.1 uncultured beta proteobacterium
AAACCAACCCACCCACAGCAAGGAGGCGCCGACCATGGTCAGGGTCAGGCTGTGCGGGGCCATGGACTCCTTGCCATAACCAATGCGCTTGCCCACCATGTAGGCACCCACCAGGCCAGCCACAGCGGCATTGATGTGCACTACCGTGCCACCAGCAAAGTCCAGCGCGCCGGATTGCCAGACGTAACCGGCCTTGGCATTCATGGCGTCCACCACGTCTTTGGCGGCATAAGCGTCAGGGCCCATCCAGAACCAGACCATGTGGGCGATCGGGGCGTAGGAGAAGGTGAACCACAACACCATGAACATCAGCACGGCAGAGAACTTCATGCGCTCGGCAAAAGCACCCACGATGAGGGCACCGGTGATGCCGGCAAAGGTGGCCTGGAAGGCGGCAAACACGATCTCGGGAATGTAGACACCCTTGCTGAAGGTGGCGGCATTGGCAAAGGTGCCCGCCGCGTTGTCCCAGACACCGGCCATGAAGAGCCGGTCAAAACCACCAAAAAATGCGTTGCCTTCGGTGAACGCCAGGCTGTAGCCGTAGATGAACCAAAGCACCACAATCATCGAGAACGTGACCATGACCTGCATCAGCACCGACAGCATGTTCTTGCTGCGCACCAGGCCGCCGTAGAACAGCGCCAGGCCTGGCACTGTCATCAGGATCACCAACAGGGTGGAGACCATCATCCAGGAGGTGTCGCCCTTGTTGGGCACGGGTGCGGGGGCAGGTGCGGCTTCAGCGGCTGCAGGTGTTGCCGGGGCGGCGGCGGGTGCCAGAGCAGGCGCTTCTGCTGGTTTGGCTTCAGAGGCGGCCATGACGGCTGGTGCTGGCTCTGAGGCCGCAGGTGCGGCGGTTTGTGCCAGGGCGGTGCCGCCAATGAGCAGGCTTAGGCCTAGCGTGAGAGATGCGAGTAGTTTTTTCATTTGAATGACCTCATGTCGGGGGGATGGGTTACAGCGCTTCTTTGCCGGTTTCACCGGTGCGGATGCGGATGACCTGCTCGACGGGTGTGACAAAAATCTTGCCATCGCCAATCTTGCCGGTGCGCGCCGCACCTTCAATGGCTTCGATGACCTGGTCGACCAGTGAGTCGTCAATGGCCGCTTCGACCTTCACCTTGGGCAAAAAGTCGACCACGTATTCCGCGCCGCGGTACAGCTCGGTGTGGCCTTTTTGGCGCCCGAAGCCCTTGACCTCCGTGACGGTGATCCCTTGCACGCCGATGGTCGAGAGTGCCTCGCGCACCTCGTCGAGCTTGAAGGGTTTGATGATGGCGGTGACAAGTTTCATGCGAACTCCTTGAACAATAAAAAAGGGGCTTGGTGCCAAGCGTCTTGGGCTGTCTCAGTGCTTCCAACGTCGGGGTGACACAAGGCTTTAAGCAGGGTTCGTGCCAAACCATTTATTGCGCTTGTTTTGTGTAATCAGCCGCCCTTCACCCCAGCATTGCGCTAACATGTCTGTATAAATAACCAGTCAGCACCAATTTGGTGCAAACTCTTTTCAAGGGAAACCCATGAGTCTGTCTTTGGTGCAAAGCCGTGCTCTGCTAGGGCTGGAGGCGGCGGCAGTCACCGTTGAGGTGCACCTGGCCAACGGCTTGCCCAGTTTCACGCTGGTCGGTTTGGCCGACGTCGAGGTGAAAGAAGCACGCGAGCGGGTGCGCTCGGCGATCCAGAACTCGGGCCTGGAGTTCCCCAACAACAAGCGCATCACCGTCAACCTGGCACCCGCCGACCTGCCCAAGGACTCCGGCCGCTTTGATCTGCCGATTGCGCTGGGCATCCTGGCGGCCAGCGGACAAATTGACGCAGGACGGCTGGCGGGGTATGAGTTTGCCGGTGAGCTGTCGCTCTCCGGTGAACTCCGCGCCGTCCGCGGTGCACTGGCCATGAGCCTGGCCTTGCACGCCAGCCATGTGGTGACCCAACTGGTGTTGCCTGCGGCAAGTGCCGAGGAAGCCGCACTGATTCCTGATGCGCAGGTGTACCGCGCCCACCATCTGTTGGATGTGGTGCAGCACTTCCTGCCAGCGGGCACACAGGCCGCAGGCGCAGAGCCAGGGCCGGGCTGGAGCCGGGTTGCCTCCGATGTACGGCCCATGCAAACAAGTTACCCTGACATGGCCGACGTCAAAGGTCAATTGGGCGCCAAACGGGCACTGGAGATCGCCGCGGCCGGTGGTCACAGCCTGTTGTTGATAGGCCCGCCCGGCGCAGGCAAGTCCATGCTGGCGCAGCGTTTTGCCGGCTTGTTGCCGGCCATGACCACCGAGGAGGCGCTGCAAAGTGCCGCAGTGGCCAGCCTGGGCGGGCGTTTTTCACTCGACCAATGGGCACAGCGCCCGACCTGCCACCCGCACCACTCCGCCAGCGCGGTGGCGCTGGTGGGTGGCGGCTCACCGCCCCGCCCAGGTGAAATTTCACTGGCGCACAACGGTGTACTGTTTCTGGACGAACTGCCTGAATTTCCCCGCGCGGCGCTGGAGGCCTTGCGCGAGCCGCTGGAAACCGGCCGCATCACGATCTCGCGGGCGGCCCGGCGCGCTGATTTTCCGGCGCGCTTTCAGTTGATCGCAGCCATGAACCCCTGCCCCTGCGGTTATCTGGGTGCCGCGCAAAAGGCCTGCCGCTGCACGCCGGACCAGGTGGCGCGTTACCAGGGCAGGCTGAGTGGCCCGCTGGTAGACCGCATTGACCTGCATGTGGAAGTGCCCGCGGTGAATACCACTGAACTGATGGACGCGCCGCCGGGTGAACCCACTGCCGCCATCCAGGCGCGCTGCGCTGCGGCGCGCGCAAGGGCCATCGAGCGGCAAGGCGTAGCCAATCAGGCGCTTCAGGGGCAGGCGCTTGACCAGCACCTGCTGCTGGATGACTCCGCCGCCAAGTTTCTCAATGTGGCTGCAGCCAGGTTGGGATGGTCGGCGCGCAGCACACACCGTGCCCTGAAAGTAGCCCGCACCATTGCCGACCTGGCCGGGGCCGAGCGCACCCAAGTCACCCATGTGGCCGAAGCCATGCAATACCGGCGCGCCCTCAAAGCTGCGATGTGATCATGGGGCAAGTCAAGGATTACAACCCGCGCCTGGTGTGGCGCCTGTCCTTGGCGCAACTCATCAGCTGGGGCAGTATCTTTTATATGTTCTCGCTGGTGCTGGAGCCGCTGGAACGCGATTTGGGGCTGTCTCGGGCACAGGTCTCGCTGGCCTTCAGCCTGGGCCTGTTGGCCGAGGGTTTGATGGCCTACCCGGTTGGCCGCTGGATTGACCGGGGCCATGAGCGCGTGGTGATGACCGCCGGCTCGGTGCTGGCCGCCTTGTGCCTGCTGCTGCACAGCCGGGTCAACAGCCTGGCTGGTTTGTATGCGGTGTGGCTGGTTTGTATGCGGTGTGGCTGGGCTTGGGTGTGGCGATGGCGGCCGTGCTTTATTCACCCGCGTTCGCGTTGGTCACGCGGCGCTTTCCGCATAACTTTCGCCGCGCCATCATCACCCTCACTTTTTTAGGTGGTCTCGCCAGCACGGTGTTCATTCCCCTGATTGCCGGACTGATGGCAGCCTGGGGCTGGCGCGAGGCCCTGGTCTTGCTGACACTGTTGCACCTGGGCGTGTGCGCACCGCTGCACTGGGTAAGCCTGGTCGGTGCACCGGCAGCGGTGCGGCCAGTGACAAGCCAGGTACCAGGCCAGGCGACCCGTGTGCGCCCCTTGTTGCACAGTGCCCCATTTTTGCTGATCGGTGTGTTCATGGTGTTGATGATGTCGGTCACCGTGGCCATACCGGCGCACATGGTGAGCCTGCTGCGCGAGAACGC
>CAISLL010000040.1 GCA_903886165.1 uncultured beta proteobacterium
GTCATGGGCATCGTCTTTGACCGCCTTGTTGTACGACCACATGGTGGGCGGAATCGGGTTGGTGGCCGGCACGCCGGTACCCAGGTACACCGCATCCACAATCGCTTTCTTGTTGATGGCCATGTTGACGGCCTTGCGCACGCGCACGTCGTCAAACGGTTTTTTGGTGGTGTTGTAGGCCAGGTAGCCGACATTCAGGCCCGGCTTTTCCAGCACGGTGACTTTGTCGTCCTTGCGCATCGCAGGCACGTCAGCCGGGTTGGGGTAGGGCATGACATGGCACTCACCTTTTTGCAGTTTGGCCCAGCGCACCGATGAATCGGGGGTGATGGCAAAAATCAGGTCGTCGATCTTGGCCTTGCCAGCCCAGTATTTGGGGAATGCCTTGTAGCGGATCAGAGCGTCTTTCTGGTACTGCACCAAGGTAAACGGGCCGGTACCGAGCGGTTCCTGGTCAATTTTTTCAGGGGTTCCGGCCTTCAGCATGGCAATCGCGTACTCTTTTGACTGCACGCCGTTGTGAGGCATGGCCATGTTGGCCAAGAAAGGAGCCTCAGGCGCGCTCAAGACAATCTTGACGGTGTATTCATCGACCTTGTCCACTGACTTGAGCAACTTGGGCATGTCCATGTCGTCAAAATACGAGTGGTTGGAGCTGGTGACCTTGAAGTACGGGTCTTCCTTTTTCCACTGACGTTCAATCGAGAAGATGAAGTCGTCTGCATTGAAATCGCGTGTCGGCTTGAAGTTCTTGTTGCTGTGGAACTTGACACCCTTGCGCAGGTGAAAGGTGTATTCCATGCCATCTTTGGAGATGTCCCAGCGTTCTGCCAGTGCTGGCAAGACCTTCGTGCCACCACGCTCAAACTGCACCGGCGTGTCGTAAATCTGCAGACCCGCATCAAACGAAGTCCCCGTGGTGTTGATGCCGGGATAGAAGTTTTCCGGGCTGCCTTCAGAGCAGTACACCAGGGTTTTCGCGCCAGCCTGGCTCATGGCCAGAAGCGCCGGCAACGCCAGCGCACAGAGCGCCGTGCGCTTTAGTGTGAACATGCGTCTGGTTTTTGAAGTTGTCATCTCGTGGACTCCTGTAGGTAATAGCTGCCAGGCAGCGGGTTGGATAATGGGGCGCTAAACGGGCTGGATGAATTGTTCAGCCAGATGACAGGCAACTTGGCGGCCAGCCAGTGTACGCAACACCGGGCGCTCAGCTTGACACTGGGCTGCGACATGCGGGCAGCGCGTCGAGAATGCGCAACCGGCCGGAGGGTTCAGGGGTGACGGAAGTTCGCCGCTGAGCACGATGCGCTTCTTGCTGGCACCCGTGCCGACGATGCCGGGTGTGGACGCCAGCAAGGCTTGCGTGTAAGGGTGCAGGGGTTGCTCAAAAATGGTCTGTTTCTCGCCTTGTTCCACCGCGTTGCCCAGGTACATCACGAGCACGTCATGGGCAATGTGCCGCACCACGCCAAGGTCGTGCGAGATAAACAAGTAGGCCAGACCCAGTTCCTGTTGCAGATCCGTTAGCAAATTGAGCACCTGGGCCTGAATGGAGACATCCAGGGCGGATACCGGTTCATCGGCCACGATCAGGGCCGGTTTGAGCATGAGGGCACGTGCAATCGCGATGCGCTGGCGCTGTCCACCAGAAAACATGTGCGGGTAGCGGTCGAAGTGTTCGGGGCGCAGGCCCACCAGGGCCAGCATGGCGCGGGCTTGTTCTGCACGTGCACCTTTGTCCAGGGCGGTGTTGATCTCCAGCGGAGACTCCAGGATATCACCAATTTTTTTGCGTGGGTTGAGCGAGCCAAACGGGTTTTGAAACACCAGTTGTGTGGTGCGGCGTAGGGCCTTTCTTTCGTTGGTATTTGCCTTCATCACGTCAACGCCGCCCAGCGTCAAATCGCCTGAGGTCGGGGTTTCGATCAGCGACACCATGCGCGCCAGGGTGGACTTGCCGCAACCGGACTCACCCACCACCGCCAGCGTCTTGCCAGGGTCCACTGTAAATGACACATCGTTGACGGCCTGCAGGTGGTCGGCAGTCCGCATGAAGCCACGGCTGATTTTGTAGACCTGTTTCAGATTGCGTGCCACTACCACAGGGTGGGCGCCCAATTTTGTACTTGAGGAACTCATTGTGCGGCTCCCTGCAAGGGGCTGGCCTGTCCGTTTGTTGCACTGGCATCAAGTAGAGGCGCCAGTGGGTAGTGGCAGCGCACCATGCCACTCTGCCATTCACGCAAAGCGGGGCGGTCTGCACGGCAATGGTTGTTAACATAGGTGCAACGCGGCGCGAACAGGCAACCCGTTGGTCGGTCAAACAGGCCGGGCACCATGCCGGGAATGGTGGCCAGGCGCGTCGCGCCATCGCTGCGCTCAGGCATGGCCGCCAGCAGCGCCTCGGTGTAGGGGTGCTGGGGTGCGTAAAAAATATCATGCGCACTGCGTGTTTCCATCACCTGTCCGGCATACATGACCGCCACGCGTTGTGCCATTTCTGATACCACGCCCATGTTGTGTGTGATCAGCACCAGCGCCATGTCGAGGTCTTTTTGCAGAGTGCGCAGCAGGTCAAGAATTTGGGCCTGAATAGTCACATCAAGAGCGGTTGTGGGTTCATCGGCGATCAGCAGCTTCGGCTTGCAGGAAATGGCCATGGCGATCATCACGCGCTGGTTCATGCCACCTGACATCTGATGCGGGTAAACACCCAGGCGGCTCTCTGCCGCTGGTATGCCCACTTGCTCAAGAAGTTCGATGGAGCGCCTGCGCGCTGCCTTGCTGTCCAGGCCCATGTGCAATTTGAGAGACTCAGCCAGCTGAAAACCCACGGTGAAGCAGGGGTTGAGACTCGTGGTGGGATCCTGAAAAATCATTGCCACGTCTTTGCCCACCAACTTGTTGCGTGCACCCCCCGAGAGCTTGAGCAGGTCATGCCCGTCAAAGCGCAGTTTGTCGGCTTTGACCACACCTGGAAAAGAAACCAGCCCCATCAGCGCCATCATGGTGACACTCTTTCCTGAGCCGGATTCGCCCACAATGCCGAGCACCTCACCCGCGTCGAGTGACAGGCTGACGCCGTCAACAGCGTGCATAACCGCCGCCTTGGAGGGGAACTGAACAGACAGATTTTCTATTTCAAGGAGAGCCATAAGTACTTTTCAGCGTTTGAATCAACGTTTCAGCTTAGGGTCAAACGCGTCACGCAAGCCATCACCGAGCAAATTGAAGGCCAGCACAGTGATCAAAATCGCCAAACCAGGAAAGGTCACAACCCACCAGGCGCGCAGCACAAATTCGCGTGCGTCGGCCAGCATGGTGCCCCATTCGGGTGAGGGCGGTTGGGCGCCGAGGCCCAGAAAGCCCAGGGCCGCGGCGTCCAGAATGGCGGCAGAAATACCGAGTGAGGCCTGCACAATCAATGGGGCCGTGCAATTGGGCAGCACCTCGTTGAACATCAGACGCAGGTGACCGGCACCGTTCATACGTGCCGCAGTGACGTAGTCGCGGCTCATCTCTGTGATGACGGCGGCCCGCGTGATGCGCACGTAATGTGGCAGCACGACAACGGCCACCGCCAGCATGGCGTTCATCAGACCTGGACCAAGAATGGCCACAATCACAATGGCCAGCAGCAGGCTGGGCAGGGTCAGGATGATGTCCATGGTGCGCATCACGGCAATCTCAAAGATGCCGCGAAAATAGCCAGCCAACAGGCCGAGCGTCGTGCCGATCAGCACCGACAACGCGACCACGGCAATA
>CAISLL010000041.1 GCA_903886165.1 uncultured beta proteobacterium
AATATGCAGGAACCGCGCGCGCATGTCGGCAGGAAGCGCCAGCAATTCAGGCTCTGCCAATGGGTGGAATGTCACCGTCCAAGTGTTCATAGTATAGCTATTTTGCGATATTAACCAGCAACCACGCGCAGTTTCCCCGGCTCTGCTTTGGCATCAAACGTCACCCCGGCCTGCTCCAGAATCCAAGCCTCTATCTTTTCGTGGTGAATGCGAAGCAGGTCAAGCGGGCGCACGGTGTAGTGCTTCTCAGTCGTGGCGCTGGGTTTGTGTTCCATCAGTTGCGCCACCACCCCGGCGGGTACCCGGCCTTCACCACGCCATGCGCCACAGCATCACGCAGCACAGCAGTGATGCTGGTCTGCCAGCCCGGCCTGGTTGCCTTGAATGCGTCCAACACGTTTGGCATCGAACACAATTCCGGCCTGTTCCAGAAGCCAAGCCTCTATCCTGAAGTTCCTCCCTCAAAAAGCCGAGTTTCCCGAATGAAACCCGCAAAAACTAGGTTCCGCGTTCTGTCTACGGTTTGATCTGGTTGATCAAGTCGAGGGCGCGTTGTTGGGTGTGGTTGGGTGTTGTAATGATCTCGAAAGTGGTGACATCTGCCAACACCAGCCAGCGGAGACGCGGATGTTTTGCAAGATGCCCGCCAGGCCATTCGTGACCTTCGGCTCAAACTTGCAACTGAGTTCGGGACACCGCCCTGACACTGGCGTTGAAGACCTTGGAAGACGACCCCAATCGGGTGGAATCCATCGTCTCGTGGCACTAGATTGTTTCCGCACGTTTGATTTCACTTATGAATTAGAAATGGAATAAGCTGTCATTAACCAGGCAGCTTGTATTTTCCACTGGAACCCGCCACCAAACGGCCAGTGGCAACCAGGCGCTTCAGGGATGCCGTCATGGAACCAAGCGGAATACCCGTAGCTGCAGAAATCGCAGTTTGGCTGATTCCGGTGAAGTCCCTGCTATTCAAGACGGTTGTCAGATGACTGAGCAGCGTGGTGGCGTTTGAGGAGCGCAAACCTGCCGTGTTGAAGCCCTCCTTTTTGGGCGGTGGCAGCGTCGATCTTCGTCCTGCCGAAGTCCCGGCCCTTTCGACAACTTTGACCTTTTTGATTTTGACATCAGTGGCAGCCAATGGGCCGTTCTGGTCGCCGACAGAATTCGGAGAAGACGGTTCAGGTGCAGACAGTGCAGGTATGGCTGTGACAGCTGATGGTTCGTCATCACACAACTCGGCTGCAACCTGGTAAACCTTGCGCAATTCTTCTTCCATGCCAGTCATCGTCTGCGCAAGTCGGGCCACAAGTTTCCAGTTTTCAAAAAGTGCATCATTGCCCAAGTGATAGGGATTGGAGCCGACTGCAGCATGGACCCTTTCCGCGTATGCCTGAACAGATAACTTGAGCTGAGCGTCGGCATCAAATACCGCCGCACCGGCCCTTTGAATTGCATCGAGCATTGTTTTGTGGTTTGGCATGAAAAGTGGTCCTTTTGAAGGAGGATTGGGCTGTGAAGTCGCCATTGTGCTGGATTTGAGCCAAGAAAAGACGATGGCCCGGACTTGGGAAGCTGCCACGCGCACCGGACAAGGCTCTTTTTTGCAGAACAACGCGCCCGATTTTTCACGCTATATTTCAGCCAGCATCGAACCCGGGCAACCTGAACTTG